>JBBSRT010000097.1:0-6689 GCA_038242765.1 Propionibacteriales bacterium | reverse complement strand
ATGGTCACCGCCGGTGTTTATCTGGTGGTGCGCTCCAGCTCGATCTTCGACCAGTCATCGATCGCCCGCACCGCAGTCATTGCCGTAGGTCTGGTCACCTTGTTCGTCGGCGCCTACATCGGTTGCGCCAAAGACGACATCAAGCGCGCACTTGCCGGCTCTACGATGAGTCAGATCGGTTACATGATGCTTGCCGCAGGCCTCGGACCGGCCGGTTATGCGTTTGCGATCTTCCATCTCATCACGCACGGCTTCTTCAAGGCCAACATGTTCCTGGGTGCCGGTTCGGTCATGCACGGTATGGATGACGACGTCAACATGCGCCACTATGGCGCGCTGCAAAAGGCAATGCCAATTACCTTCTTGACGTTTGCCTTCGGTTATCTGGCCATCATCGGGTTCCCCGGCTTTTCGGGATTCTTCTCCAAAGACAAGATCATTGAGGCAGCGTTCGGCTACAACGTATGGATCGGGCTCGGTGCGCTCTTGGGTGCAGGAGTGACGGCGTTCTACATGACGCGCATGATGATCATGACGTTCACCTCCAAAAAGCGGTGGCATGAGGGCACCGAACCGCATGAGTCTCCGCGCGTGATGACTTTCCCACTCATCGCCCTTGCCGCACTCTCGTTGCTTGGTGGCGCCTTGGCCATCGGCGGCTGGATAAACAACTGGTTGACGCCCGTCGTCGGCGAGGCCGAACACCATGAATTGGCGATCGCTCCGATCTTCTTGACGATCATCATCACAATCGTTGTCCTGCTGGGTGCCACGGTGGCCTTCTTGACCTATGCTCGCGAACCCATCGCCGCCGAAACACCGGCCGACAGTTCGGTCTCGGTGTTCACCCGTGCTGGACGCGCCGACCTTTATGGCGATGCCATTAACGATGCGATCGCGGTCCGCCCGACGACCCATCTGACGCGTTTCCTGGTCTTCCTCGACGGCAGGGGGATCGACGGATTCGTCACCGGAGCCGCCGACTTCGTCGGTAACAGCGCAGACCAGTTGCGCAAAACATCCAATGGTTTCGTGCGGTCATACGCGCTCGGGATCTTCGGCGGCGCTCTCGTGGTCGTCCTGGCACTCTTGGCGGTGAACCTCGCATGATCCCCTGGTTGACGATTTTGGCAGTAACTCCGCTCGTGGGAGCGGTCCTGCTGCCGCTGCTGCCCCGTACGATCAACGCAAAATATGTGGCACTGGGTTTCTCCCTGCTCACGCTCGCCATCTCGTTGGCGATGATGGCCGAATACAAGGTTCAAAGCGGCGGCTACCAGCTCGAAGAAAAACATCAGTGGATCAAGGCGTTCGGCGCTTGGTATTCGCTGGGCGTCAACGGGATCGGCTTGACTCTGGTACTGCTGACAACAATTTTGACGCCAATCGTCATCCTGTCGGCCTGGGGCGACAAACTGTTCGGCGGACGCAGCTATCACTCCTACCTGGGGTGGATGCTCGCTCTGGAGGGCTTGGCGATCGGCGTTTTCTGCGCGACCGATGTTTTCTTGTTCTACATTTTGTTTGAGGCAACGCTTGTCCCGCTTTACTTCCTGATCGGTGGTTTCGGTGGCGCGGGGCGTAGTTATGCGGCGGTCAAGTTTTTGATCTACAACCTCGTCGGCGGACTCATCCTTCTTGCAGCCATTGTTGCGTTGTTTGTCATCACTTCACGTCAGGGTGAACCGACCTACCTGCTCAGTGAACTCACCAACCTTGACATCAGCATCAACACCGGCCGTTGGCTGTTCCTCGCCTTCTTCATCGCGTTTGCGATCAAGGCGCCCCTGTGGCCGCTGCACACGTGGCTGCCCGACGCTGCCGGCAACAGCACCCCCGGCACAGCGGTGCTCATGATCAGCATCGTCGACAAGATCGGCACCTTCGGGATGATCCGGTTCTGTCTGGGGATGTTCCCCGAAGCATCGCAGTGGGCAAGCCCCGTCGTGGTGATCTTGGCGGTTATCAGTGTCCTGTACGGTGCACTTTTGGCCATCGGTCAGGACGACATCTTCCGGCTCATTGCGTTTACCTCGGTGTCGCACTTCGGTTTCATCATCCTGGGCATCTTCATCTTCACCGCACCCTCAACCGTGGGCTCCACGCTCTACATGTTCAACCACGGACTCTCGACGGCCGCGCTGTTCCTGGTGACAGGCATGTTGATCGCGCGACGTGGCTCGGCGAAAATCTCGGACTTCGGGGGCGTGCAAAAGGTGGCGCCCATATTGGCGGGAATCTTCTTGCTTTCAGGCTTGTCGAGCCTGTCACTGCCGGGTCTGGCACCCTTTGTCAGCGAGTTCCTTGTGCTGGCAGGTACCTTCAGCCAATCGATACCGGCGGCAGCGTTCGCGACGCTGGGGATCATCTTGGCGGCGCTCTACATCCTGATCATGTATCAACGCACCATGACCGGGCCGCTACGCGAAGACAACGCGCACATCACCGACCTCAATCCTCGTGAGATCGCTGCGTTGACACCGGCGGTGATGCTGATCGTGGGACTGGGGTTCTTCCCGCAGCCGCTGCTCAATGTCATCAACCCGGCGGTCGATGAAGTGGTCAGCCATGTCGGTGTTGGCAACCCGGCACCGCAGGTACCGGTCAGCGTGGGCACCGGCAAGTCGAGCGAAGGAGCAAACGAATGATCGCGCTCGTGACACCGCCACCGATCGACGCACCCACCATCGAGTATGCGCTGTTGTTGCCGCTGTTCATCGTCGCAGGCGCAGCTGTGATCGGAGTGGCGATTGAAGCCTTCTGGCCGCGTCGGACCCGCTTCGGTGTCCAAGCCGTCGTGGCCATCGTCGCCATTGCCGCCGCACTTGCGGCCACCATCTGGGTCGCAACCGACCTCACGATCGTTGAGGGCGATGTGCTGGCAAGGGGCACCATTGCCGCCGAGGGCGCACTGTCGATTGACGGGCCCGCGGTGTTCACGTGGGGACTTCTCTTAGTTTTCGGCCTGCTTAGCGTGATGCTCTTCGCTGAGCGTTCCGTCGAGGGCGGGGTGAGCGCGTTCACCGGTCGCGCCGCAGACGCGCCCGGTTCGGCCGGCGAAAACGAGGCGGTCCGGTTACGCATCGAACATACCGAAATGTTCCCGCTGGCGCTGTTTTCCTTGTCGGGCATGCTGCTGTTTTGCGCCGCGAACGACCTGCTGACCATGTTCGTCGCACTCGAGGTGCTGTCGTTGCCGCTCTACCTGCTGTGTGGACTGGCCAGAAGGCGGCGCCTGCTCAGTCAGGAAGCCGCACTCAAATATTTTCTCCTCGGCTCGTTCTCGTCGGTGTTCTTCCTGTATGGCATCGCCCTCGTCTATGGCTACGCCGGCTCCTTCCGTCTCACTTTCATCGATATTGCGGTAACCAACAACATCGGTGGACAGAACATGTTGCTGGCGGCCACCGCGCTCATCCTCGTCGGGCTGCTTTTCAAGATCAGCGCGGTGCCGTTCCATTCGTGGACGCCCGACGTATATCAGGGCGCCCCGAGCGCCGTGACGGGTTTCATGGCAGCTGGCACCAAGACGGCGGCCTTCATCGCGTTGATGCGAATCTTCTTCGTCGCGTTCGGCGGCTCGTCATGGGACTGGCGGCCCATCGTATGGGTGGTTGCGATCATCACGATGCTGCTCGGATCGGTGGTCTCGATCGCCCAGACCGATGTTAAACGCATGTTGGCCTACTCTTCGATTGCGCATGCGGGATTTTTGCTTGTCGGGTTCGCTGGCGTCTACATCGGCGGCAAGAACATGACGATCACCTCGGTGTCGAGCGTGCTGTTCTACCTGACCGTTTACGGACTGGCCACTGTCGGGGCCTTCGCAGTAGTGACGCTCATCCGCGACGGCGGCTCCGAAGCAACACATTTGTCGAAGTGGGCCGGCTTGGGCCAGAAAGCGCCCGTGGTGGCGGGTATTTTTGCACTCTTCATGTTGTCGTTTGCTGGCATACCGCTGACGGCGGGCTTCATTGGCAAGTGGGCTGTGTTCAGTGCCGCATGGGCTGGCGGAGCCTGGCCGCTGGTTATCATTGCGGTCGTGATGAGTGCGATTGCCGCGTACTTCTATGTGCGCGTCATCGTGCTCATGTTCTTCACCGAACCGGTTGGCGATGGTCCGATTGTTGCGGTGCCCAGCGCACTGACTACGGTAGTGATCACTGTCGCGGCCGTCGCGACGGTGGCGCTCGGTGTCATACCCGGACCGGTGCTGGACCTTGCCCAGTATGCGGGCGCTTTCGTACGCTGAACCAACCGCAGGAGTAAGCCATGTCGTCCTTGAGTTTTGGCGTCGGCTTCAGCGACGACGCACTTGAAGAACGGGTGCAGGCCGGCGTCGCCGAGACCGAACGCCAACTTGACCGCGCAGTCGAGGCAGGCCAGGGATTCATCTCCGAGGCAGCAGCCCATCTGCTCAACGCCGGTGGCAAACGGTTTCGGCCGCTGTTGGTGATGTTATGCGCCGAGTTAGGTGACCCGACCGCTGCCGGCGTGGTGCCTTCTGCCGTCGTGGTCGAACTCACCCATCTGGCCACGCTTTATCACGATGACGTCATGGATGAGGCGCCGCTGCGGCGCGGCGCCCAGAGCGCAAATGTGCGTTATGACAACTCCACGGCGATCCTGATCGGGGACTACCTCTTTGCCGAAGCCTCCAAGATCGTCGCCGACCTTGGCCCCGAAGCGGTACGCATACAGGCCGTCACGTTTTCGCGGTTGGTGCAGGGGCAGATTCGTGAGACCGTCGGGCCGCAGGCCGGTGAGGACCCGTTAAAACACTATTTGGGTGTGGTTGCTGACAAGACGGGCTCGTTGATCTCCACGTCGACGCGGATGGGCGCCAAGATGGCCGGCGCACCGCCTGCCATCGAGGACGCGTTGACTAAATTTGGCGAACGCATCGGCGCTGCCTTCCAGCTCAGCGACGACATTATCGACGTCTCCTCTGAAACGGGCGACTCGGGCAAAACACCGGGCACCGATCTGCGCGAAGGTGTGCCCACGCTGCCTGTCCTTTTCGCGTTGCGTGGCAACGATCCTGCTGATGCACGCCTACGGCAGCTGTTGATGCAGCCGCTTACCGACGACGACCTCCATGCGGAGGCGTTGAACCTGTTGCGAGGCCATGCGGCAATGGAAGAAGCACGCGCCTATGTCGGCGCTGAAGCCGATGCGGCTCGTGTCCTTTTAGGCACGTTGCCCAAAGGCTCCGCGCGCAACGCACTCGAAGCGCTCTGCGACGCCGTCGTCACCCGCCTCGGCTAGCCCCACCAACCTCTTGTTTCCCAGGTGATGTCAGGAAACTGTCACCGATCACAGGTTGCAACATGTGATCGGTGACAGGTTCCTGTGTGACGTGCGCATGTTCGCGCGGATGACGTGCGCGAGTTACATCGCGACCTGTCTGGCCGACCGACGCAGGCTGCGTCGGCGGCCCGCGATCGCATCGGCGGTGAAGATGACCAGGGCGGTCCATACAAGAAAGAAGCCCACCCAGCGCGGACCGGTCATCGCCTCGTGGAACACCAGGAGGCCAAGGACGAACTGCATGACCGGGGTCAGGTACTGAAGCAGCCCAAGGGTGCTCAGCCGTAGTCGGGTCGCAGCGCCGCCGAACAGCAGCAGCGGAATGGCGGTGACGATGCCGGTGGCCACGAGCAGGATCACATTGAGTGAACCCTCGTGCCCAAAAGCCAGCGTCCCTTGGGTTTGCAGCCAGATCAGATAAGCCAGCGCAACCGGCGTCAGGATCGCCGTCTCCATGGTGAGGCCCTCGACTGCGCCAAGGTTGGCCTTGTTCTTGGTGAAGCCGTACGTTGCGAAGCTGAACGCCAGCACGAGCGCGATGTAGGGCAGGCGTCCGTAGTCGATGGTCAAGACGATGACCGCGATGAAACCGACGGCCAGCGCAACCCATTGGGCCAACCGCAACCGCTCGCCGAGAAAGACGATCCCGATGAGGACGGTCACCAGCGGGTTCATGAAGTAGCCAAGCGACGTCTCGATGACGTGACCGTGGGTGACGCCGTAAATGAACGCCCCCCAGTTGAGTGCGATGGCCACCGAGCCGACGCTCAAATAGATCATGCGCCGCCGGTCACGCAGAATGGCGCCTAAGCGGGCCCATGTGCGTGTCACCGCGATGAGGCCGACCACGAGAAGCAGCGACCACACGATGCGGTGCGAGAGGATCTCGACCGACCCGGCCGGTGCCAGCAGCGGCCAATACAACGGGAAGAAACCCCAGGACAGGTAGGCCGAAGCGCCCAGGATGAATCCGCTTCGCGACTCGTGCACGAGATCGAGAGTACGCGCGTGACAGGTCGCTGAATCCGTGGGGGAGGATGTGCATATGAGCGACGTCCCGCGCTGGTTCAGCGAAACTAAAGAAGGCCATTCTCAGTGGTACATCGAGCGTTTTCGGCAGATGGCTCGCGACGGCACCGACCTGGACGGAGAAGCCAGATTTGTCGATGCTCTAGCGGCTCCGCGATCGCGCATCCTTGATGCCGGATGTGGCCCGGGCCGCGTTGGCGGCGAACTACATTCGCGTGGACACGAAGTTGTCGGAGTCGATGTCGATCCCCAACTTATTGAGGCTGCGAAAGCCGACCACCCCGGACCCATCTGGTTGGTGGGCGATTTGTCGCAGCTCGACCTCGCCGAAGCCGGCGAACCCGATTCTT
>JBBSRT010000096.1:0-6700 GCA_038242765.1 Propionibacteriales bacterium | reverse complement strand
TCCCAAGTCTCATCAACCTCGACGTCTTGTCTAGCACTCACATCATACGAGTGCTAACCAATTTTTAGCACTCGGCACCCTCGAGTGCAAGCTTTCGTCTCCGTTGCCGGTGAGTTAGACACCACCGCAACACGTCCAGTGGTACGTCAGCCACCGCTCGTCAAATGCTGAAAAGGAGATAGAGCCCACCGAACGTGTATCCCACCATGAGCAGCAGCATGGCAAGTTGGCCACTCGTACGGCGTGCTCGGGGCAAGACCGCCAGCGCTTTGTCGTGGGCGGCGACGACAGCCAGGATGTGCCCGGTGACCACGAAGACGACCTTGATGACCGCGAGGAAAGTCGGATGTTGCGACAGGAAGAACGACGGCTCGAATTCGCCCGCGCCTCCCCAGCCGCGGCTCAATGGATCAGTGAGCGCGACAACGGCCCGCTGCCCTTTTTCGAGGAGATAGGTCAGATAGTGCGCAAAGATGTAGCCAACCACGATCGGCACTAGCGAGTGCGCCATCAGACCGGGCAGTGCGCGGCGTTCTTCAGGCTCCAGGCCCCGGACAGCGCGGGCCGCACCCCAGAATGCCACCGCGACCACCGCGACGAAAAGCAGCAGCATCAGCGTGTTGGCCAGTGTGCCCGCAGTCTGAGATTGCCAGAATGCTGACGCTGAAAAGCTGTCGAACGCCGTCGAACCGAGCAGCACCGCGATGACAGCGATCAGTCCGCGGTCGATGGGGATACGCACAAGGGTGCGTAACGGATTGTGCAATTCGAATCGGCTGTTGGTGAAGCGCCCGCCGGCGTCCACGAACGGCGACAACCGCGCGACGATCGCACTATAGACGTCGAACGGGTCGCCCCGGTCATACCAGCGGGCGCCGAAGAGGAGTCCGCCGAGGAGCATCGAGGAGATGTAGCCGAGCACCCATATCCGCACCGCGAGGACGCTGCCGGCATCGGGCGAGGCGAGTTCGAGCCATACGAAGGCCAACAGGCCGGTTGCTGCGGGCCAATAACCTAGCCACGCGGGCCAGTCAACGAACCCGTCAACGGGGTTCCGGCCCAAACCGCGATAGACGCCACGCTGGATCGTGCGCCATGGCGACAACGAACGCCATACATGCCCGAACAGCAGCGCCAAAGGGACCAGGCCCACCCAGATCAGGATGTAGAAGGCCCCGAGGCCCGCATTCGTGCTTGCGTCGGGACCGCCATCCAACGCCAGCAACACCCATGCGGTGAGCACGAGGCCAACCGCCGACAGTGCGTTGTTCGTACGCGGGGGCGCCGACGAGAGCGGCGCGTCGGCGAACTTCGGCTCCTTCCAGGCCAGCGCGAGTACTGCAAACGAGATCGTCAACGCCCACGAGGCGCCGATAAGGGCGGCACCCAGCGGGATCGGTAGATCGGTCGAACCGCCGATGCCGTGTGCTGAAATGACGTCCGGGGTCACAGCCGTACAACGAGCTGCACGACCGTCACATTGAGTTGGTGGAGCTCGACGGCCACCTGGCCGGGCACGTCGACCCTGAACGTGAATGTCTGATCAGCGGCTGCCTTGACCTCGAATTCGTGCTCGGGCTCGGAATGCACGTGCAGCTCTTCGGGCACGTCACTAGTGACTCTCAGTTGTATCGGCTGATCGACGGCGACCTCGACGCGCTTGCCTTTGGGAGCAACCTTGCCGTCCTTGATGGTCACCTCGACGGTGACCGCCTGATCGATTGGGGCGCTTTGGGTGGACGCTGGCGTGCCGTCACCTGAGGGCACTGTCGCATCAGAACCGCAACCGGCCAACGCGACGACGGCAACGGCACCGATGATCCAGCACTTCATCCGCGTTGCTCCTTGTGGCCGGGATCAGCGTGGGTGGAATTCTCGCCGCTTCGCTGCTGTTTGGCGAGTTCGTTTTCTTCGCGTTCTTCACGCCGATCCCTGGCCGCGATGTAGAGCACGACACCCACGACGATGATCGCCGGCACGAACGCCGGTATCGCCACGACGAGCGCGTGGTGCGCGAGCAGTCGTTCACCGATGCCCATCATCGGCTGGCCGTCGCCGGCTCATCCTCATCTTCACGGACTGCAATGCGACGTGACAGCCGTGCCGTGACGATCGCCGTTCCACCGATGACGGCAAGGCTGCACAACAACACGACGACGTTGGCCACGCCCCACATCCACATGGGTGCATCGAGTTTGCGCTCGCGTTGGAGGATTTCGATCTCGGGGACGAAATCGCGGGTGAAGTTTGCTTTGGCGCGCACTTCGCCGACCTTGAGCGGTTCATCTTTGGGCAAGAAGATCGGTACGGCAGCCAGCGTGCGGCCGTCTTGGACGCGCAACAGTGTCTTCCAGTTGCCGCCCACCGGTACGGGTTTGGTCGACTCCCATGTGTTGGCGCCGGTGCGGCGCAGGCGGTCGGTGACCACGCCGTCGCCGCCGCCCTGCCAAGCGGTGATTTGGATCCAGGCCGGATGGTCATCAACGAGTTCAGCGGGCTTGATCGTCACCTTGGCCATCACTTTGGGCTGGCCGGCCACCCCTACTTGCGCCAGCGTCATTGAGGCGCTCGCCTCCTTGGGCACCGTGGCATACAGACCGTTGGCGGTGGCTGCGGCCAGGACAACGACCGAGCCGATGACGATTGCGCGGGAGACGGTCGGCCTGGGGAGTCTGCCATGCAAGCCGAGGGCGAAGAGCGCTCCGCACAGACCCGAGGCGATCGCGACGGGGACGGTCATGGCCAGGCCTTCGAGCCAGATGTCCCGCGGCCACGGGAACTGGAAGACCCTGTCGACCCAAAACATTTCGATGGCTGAACCCACAGTGCCGATCAACAGGCCGCCGACGGCACCGAAGATGATCGGTTCGTCCTTGAGTTTGGTCAGTGCCAGCAACTCGATCAGGATCGCGCTGCCCAGGTAGAACCCGAACACGTGGGGGGCTTGTCCGAACACGTCGGTCACCAGGAAGGCGACCGCTCCGCGCATCGCCAAGAAGAGCACCGCGGCACCGACGGCAGCCCCGCGGCCCACATACAGGCGAGCGGCAACGAGCGGAAGGGCCGCCGCGGCGGCGATCAACATCGGCTGGAAGACCAGGCGGAACTGCGCGATGCCGAAGTCGAATTCGGCCTGGAACACCGACAGGCCGATGATCAGAGCGCCAAAGGCAATGGACAGGGTGATTTTGCTCGCCATCTCCGAGGTGGTCGTGCCGGCTTTATTGCGGGCAAATTCGCCTTCGCGGTGTAGCAAGATGATGCCGGCGGTCGACAGACCCGCGCCGCCGATCAGCATGATGTGTGTCGGCCCCCACAGGGTGACGTCCTGCCCGAACAGGCGATGCCAGATGTCGTCGAGGGGAAAACCGATGAGTGCATACAGTCCACACGCTGCAATGAGGACACCGCTGACCGGGGCATACCAGTGGCGGGTGATTCGCACAGCTGCGATGCCGGTGTCGTCACCGTCGCGCGGGTAGATCACCGCGGACATACCGGCAATAAAAAGCGCGAAAAGGCCATACAGGATGAGGTAATGCGCCGGGTTAGCCAGTGGTCCTTCGTCGCGGCCGCGGCCGGCATGCAGGCTCACGTCCCACATGAATCCGACGAGGGCGATGATGAGTGAACTGGTCACGAAAGCCGTCGGGATCGCCACCCAGCCGGGGCCGCCGGTGGTCGCTCCAAGCCGTTCACCGAGGTTGTGGAACCACTCGATCCGGTGAGTCCGGTGCTGCCACGCGATGAACAGCAAGATTGCGGTGACGAAGAGGGCGGCAACGGATAGTCCGATGACCTGATCGAGGGCGGCGCCACCGACGGGGGTGGACTTCGCGGTGAGCAGGAGTTGGTGCATACCGCGAGTATGTCAATGATGATGTGCCATGGCAAGTGTCACATAGTCGAATGGGCCGCCCAGGCGTCCGCCGCCCCGGCGTTTCTGACACCACCCACGCGTTGCAGCACGTGGGCGGCGCACGTTTCCCACGGGCCCGTGGTGTTCAGACAAGCCGACAGCGGCGTTGGCCCCTGCGAGTGCCGGCGGTTTTTGCCTGCAGTGTGAGAGACGCTGCGGTCAGACGACGCTGACCTCGTTGGCTTCGCGGCCCTTGTCTCCGGTGATCACATCAAACTCCACGGATTGACCGTCTTCGAGAGTCTTGTAGCCGTCGGACTTGATCTTCGACCAGTGGACGAAAACATCGTCCTCGCCTTCGACCTCAATGAAACCGAAGCCCTTGTCTGCGCTGAACCATTTGACGGTGCCGTGCACCATAGTGAACTCCAAAATCTTTGATTGCCGACCCACGCCGTTGTTGCTCTCGGGCGATGGTTTTGACAATATACGACTCAGGCGCCTCCTGCTACGGCAGGGATAATCGAGATCTGGCTACCTTCGGGCGTCTTGGTCTGCAGCCCGTCGGCAAAGCGCACGTCCTCATCCTTGATGTATACGTTAACGAAACGGCGCATTGCCCCCGCCTCGTCGACGATCCGTGCCTTGATACCTGGATAGGCTGCATCGAGGGCATCGATGACTTCGGTCAGCGTTGACCCTTCCGCCTCGACCTGAGACTCCTCCCCGGTGTAGCTGCGCAAAATCGTTGGTATGCGCACGTTGACGCTCATGGGTCCTCCTCGGTTCGGTGCTGCATGGTTCAGGCAATGCCCGCGGCTTCGAAGGCGTCATACGTCGGCGCGATGGTGACGGCAGGTCCGACCCGACCGGCGATCGCGTCGAGGGTTTTCAGGCCGTCGCCGGTGTTGAAGATCACCGTATCTGCTTCGGGATCGATACGGCCCTCGGCAAGCAGCTTTTTCAGATTGGCCACCGTGACGCCCCCGGCGGTCTCGGCGAAAACACCTTCCGTGCGGGCAAGAAGTCCGATGCCGTCGCGAATCTCGTCGTCACTGACGTGCCCAACGGCTCCTCCGGTGCGCCGGCAGGTGTCCAAAACATACGGGCCGTCGGCGGGATTGCCGATCGCCAGCGACTTCGCGATCGTGTTGGGTTTGACTGGCCGTACGCCATCCCACCCGTTGTCGAATGCTTCGGCGACCGGCGCACAACCGGTGGCTTGGGCGCCGAAGATTTTGTATGGCGTGTCGTCGACGAGTCCAAGCTTGATGAGTTCACCGAAACCCTTGTCGACCTTGGTCAGCTGCGAGCCCGAAGCAACCGGGATCACGACCTGTTGGGGTATCCGCCACCGGAGTTGCTCAGCGGTTTCATAGGCCAACGTTTTCGAACCCTCGGCGTAGTAGGGCCTTACGTTGACGTTGACGAAGGCCCAGTCGAGGTTTTCGCCGGCGATTTCGCTGGCGAGCTTGTTGACGTCGTCATAGTTGCCCTTGACGGCGATGAGCGAATCGGTATAGACGGCGCTGGCGAGCACTTTGGCTTGCTCGAGGTCCTCGGGGATGAAAACGACGGCGCGGATTCCGGCGCGGGCCGCGGCCGCGGCGACCGCATTGGCAAGGTTGCCCGTCGAAGGGCAGGCCAACACCGTGAAACCCAATTCACGGGCCGCGGCAAGAGCGACCGCCACAACCCGATCCTTGAACGAATGCGTCGGGTTGCCCGAGTCGTCCTTGACCCACAGGTTTTTCATGCCGAGTTCGCGAGCAAGATTGTCGGCCTTAAGCAGGCGAGTGAAGCCGGGCTCCATATTGGGGATCGTGGCGATGTCGACAGCAACCGGCAGCAGCGGTTGGTAGCGCCACAGGTTTTTGGGTCCGGTCTCAATTTGTTCGCGCGTGATGGTGCCGAAGTCATAGGCGACTTCGAGAGGCCCGAAGCAGTCGTGACAGGCATAGAACGCGCCGAGCCGCTGGTGCGCACCGCATGCCCGACATGCCAGATGCGTCGCGTGACCGAAAGCGCCTTCGCGCGGCGCTGCGTCGGCGTCTCGGGTGAGGGGGTTGCGAGTCGCGATGTCGATGGTGCCAGTGCTCACGAGGCCTCCTAGTCATCTTCCCCAAGTCGACTTTCGCCTGGGACGGATTTAGCACCTGACCACCGATTTGCACCGGAGCCGGTTGCTGGGGTTTCAGCGGGCCGTGTCCCTCTACCCCTCATGATGAGCAACGTCAGCCTAAACGTTTGTCTCACGATGCGTGCATGAGGTCCACATCGTGGACAGTCGGTGCACATCGCATTACCGATCTGAATGCCGTTTGGCGGAGTAGCCACCGCCAATGAGGCCGGCCAGTCGTTCGAACGGGTTATAGGCGTAGTGATTGCCGGCAATGGCCCACGAGAAGGCCGCGGCGACGACATACATCGGCAGCATGAACACGCCCACACAAAACGCATACTGGGTGCAATGACGGTCCTCGTGAGCAAGCAACGCCGGACGTGCCTCGAGCCAATGCCGGTCGTGGCTGCTGATGATGACGTTGCCAATCGTGAATGCGGCCGCGACAGGGAACCGCAAGCGATAACCGGGAGCCAGATAGGTGCCACGCCGAAATCGCCGCGACCGTGCACCGCTGGCGCGAGCAACGATCAAACCCAACGGCGTACTGAGGTTCACCCAGTTAAGCAAGGCCCGCAGCCGGGTCCAGCCGCTGTGATCAGCTGGCATCGCCATCGTGTTCGAGTGCGTCGGCAAGGTATTCGAGCCAATCGGCAACTGAATCGGGTCCACTGAGCACCAGATCGGCGTGCTGCAACAACGCATCCTGCTCGAGCGAG
>JBBSRT010000095.1:0-6754 GCA_038242765.1 Propionibacteriales bacterium | reverse complement strand
GCGGTCTTCAGTTGGAGCGACCCGATCGGCGACAAGACCGAGCTCCTCACGCTCGCCAACCGACCCCATGACGGCCGGCTCAAGCTCGTCATGGACGCCCTCAGGGCCGGCGCCACGCCGCTGGAGGTCTTCGCCGCCACCAAGATCGACCCGTGGTTCATCGACCAACTGTTCCTCATCCACGAGGTCGCCCTCGAGGTCCGTGACGCTCCAAAACTCGCGCCGCAGATCTTGCGCAGGGCCAAACGTCATGGCTTTTCGGACGTTCAGATCGCCGGCCTGCGAGGCATGCGCGAAGACGTCGTACGCGGAGTGCGCCATGCGCTTGGCCTGCGTCCGGTCTACAAGACCGTCGACACGTGCGCCGCCGAATTCGCTGCAAAGACGCCCTACCACTATTCGTCCTACGACCAGGAGACCGAGGTCGAACCGCGCACCAAACCGGCCGTGCTCATCCTGGGCAGCGGACCCAATCGCATCGGGCAGGGCATCGAATTCGACTATTCCTGTGTGCACGCAGCGCTCGCGTTGTCCGAGGTTGGCTATGAGACCGTGATGGTCAACTGCAATCCCGAGACCGTTTCGACCGACTACGACACTGCCGACCGGCTTTATTTCGAGCCGCTGACCCTTGAAGACGTCCTCGAGGTGTTCCATGCCGAACAGCAAGCCGGTCCCGTCGCCGGTGTCATCGTGCAACTCGGCGGGCAAACCCCGCTCGCCCTGGCCGCCGGCCTCGAAGCCGCCGGAGTCCCGATCGTGGGCACCCCGCCGGCCGCGATCGACCTCGCTGAAGAGCGCGGA
Organism: Propionibacteriales bacterium; assembly: GCA_038242765.1. Classification (GTDB taxonomy): domain Bacteria; phylum Actinomycetota; class Actinomycetes; order Propionibacteriales; family Nocardioidaceae; genus JBBSRT01. The sequence continues at coordinate 5,950 of JBBSRT010000095.1, read as the reverse complement.
GCTTTCGGCAAGGTGCTTGCCGATGCCGAGTTGCCTGCCCCCAAACACGGTATGGCAACCTCGTTCGATTCGGCGCGCGCCATTGCCGACGAGATCGGCTATCCGGTGCTCGTGCGTCCGTCATACGTCCTGGGTGGACGCGGCATGGAGATCGTCTATGACGAGGAGACGCTGGCCGACTTCATCGTCCGAGCAACCACAATCTCGGGTAGTCATCCGGTTCTCGTCGACCGTTTCCTTGACGACGCGGTCGAGATCGACGTTGATGCGCTCTACGACGGCACCGACCTTTTCCTCGGTGGCGTCATGGAACACATCGAGGAGGCCGGTGTCCATTCGGGCGACTCGTCATGTGCGCTTCCTCCCATCACGATCGGCACCGAAGACATCAACCGGATCAGGGAGTCGACCCGTCTCATTGCCGACGGGGTCGGCGTACGAGGTCTGCTCAACATCCAATTCGCGCTCTCCTCGGACGTTCTCTATGTGCTCGAGGCGAACCCTCGTGCCTCGCGCACGGTGCCTTTTGTCTCCAAGGCAACGGCGACACCACTGGCCAAAGCCGCAGCCCGGCTCATGTTGGGAGAGTCGATCGCCAATCTGCGCACGGCCGGAGTATTGCCGGCGACCGGTGACGGGGGGCTGCTCCCCGACCACGCCCCGGTCGCCGTCAAGGAGGCGGTGATGCCGTTCAACAGGTTCCGCACGTTTGAAGGCAAAACCGTCGACACCGTGTTGGGTCCCGAAATGCGGTCGACCGGCGAAGTAATGGGCATTGACTCAGGCTTTGGCACGGCGTTCGCCAAAGCACAGGCTGGCGCTCAGGACGGACTGCCCACCTCGGGCCAGGTGTTTGTTTCGGTGGCCAACCGCGACAAGAGGCATATGATCTTCCCGATCAAACGACTCGCCGACCTCGGATTCGAGATACTCGCTACCAGTGGTACAGCGGCGATCCTGCGCCGCAATGGCGTCGAGGCGATCGTCATCCGCAAACTTCACGAAGACCAGATTGCCGGCACCGAGGCCAGCACGATCATGCAAAAGATCGAGTCCGGTGATGTCGGCCTCATCATCAACACGCCGCACGGAGCGACGTCGGGGGGCAGCCCGCGCATCGACGGCTATGAGATCCGCACCGCTGCGGTCGCCGAAGGCATCCCCTGCATCACGACGGTCCAGGGACTCGCCGCTGCCGTGCAGGGCATCGAAGCGCTGCTCGAGGGCAGCATCGGGGTCAAGTCGCTGCAGGACTGGGCCGCGCAAACGAAAGGTACGAGATGAGTTTCGGAGCTCGGGCGAAGGCTGCGATGGCCGCTTACGGCCCGCTGTGTGTGGGCGTTGACCCGCACCCGTCGTTGATGGATTCGTGGGGTCTGGAGGACAACGTCGAAGGGCTCGACCGTTTTGCCACGGCGTGTGTCAACGCTTTCGCTGGGCAGATCGGGTTCGCCAAACCGCAGGCGGCGTTTTTCGAACGCCACGGCGCGGCCGGCATGGCGGTGCTCGAACGCACCATTGAGGACTTTCGCGACACGGGCACTTTGGTGATCCTCGATGCCAAACGCGGAGACATCGGCTCGACAGCGGCCGCTTACGCCCAGGCCTACCTGGATGTTGATTCGCCGATGGCCGCTGATGCGCTGACCATCAGCCCGTTTCTGGGTTTCGGCTCCCTCGAACCGTTCTTTACAGAGGCAGAACGCAACGATGCCGGTGTCTTTGTCCTCGCGTTGACCTCCAACCCCGAAGGTCGGGAGGTTCAGCTCGCTCTTAATGGCAGCCAAACCGTCGCGGGCGGCATCTTGTCCCAGCTGGCAGCGATGAACGCCGGTGAGGAGCCGATGGGCCCGTACGGCGCCGTCGTGGGAGCGACGATCGGGACCATCAACGAATCGCTTGACATCAACGGACCGTTGCTGGTGCCCGGTTTCGGTGCGCAGGGCGGCACGTTGGACGACATCGATCGCCTGTTCGGTTCGGTTCGCCGCAACGTCATACCGACCACGTCACGGGCAGTGCTGCGCGCCGGACCCGATGTCGCGGCCTTGCGCGACGCGGCAGCGCAGACCAACGCTGCGCTGGCCACCTGAATTGATGGGGATGCGCCGCACCGGTCGCGTGGGAGGGGCAAAAGACTCGTCAATGAGCTAATTCAGCTCGATTTCGGTCACATTTGCCCCCTGTGGGCGCCCATCGATGGCCGCAGCATCTGAGAGCATCGTCGCGCTGACCGCCTAGTCACGATCGTATTGCAACCATTAGGCTGGCGTCGATCACCCGATGCTGGATGAATAGGAACTTTTGATGAGGCGTTTTGCCGCCGCAGTGACCACCGTTGTCACGGTGCTCACCTTGGTTTCCGCGTGCGGAGGCAGCGATTATTGCGACGCCGTCAAAAATAGTGAAAAGACCCTCAACACCTTCGGCAGCACGCGTACCGACGCCGGTTATGAGCGTTATGCAAAAGTCTTCGGCACGATCGGCGACCAAGCTCCCAAGGAGGTCACCGCCGACTGGAAGAAACTCTCGACGGTCAGCAAAAACATCCTCAAGGCTCAAGACGATGTTGGTCTCAAACTTGAAGAAATGAACGATGCCCAGAAGACCAAAAAGCTCGATAAGGAGCAACGCACCAAGCTCAACGACGCCTACAAAGCCTTTAACGACACTGCCAAAGAGCGGGCGGCTGTCGTCAAGAACGTCAAGCAAGAATGCAAAATCACCCTGAAGTGACTCATAAGTATCCCTACCGATTTGAGGTAACAGTGTGGCACTCCCATCGCTGAGTCCCGAACAGCGTCGGGCCGCCCTTGAAAAAGCAGCGGCCGCGCGCCAGGCACGTGCCGAGGTCAAGAACAGATTGCGGCATTCGGGTGCGACCCTGTCCGAAGTCATCGCCGAAGCCCGGGTCAACGAGACCATCGCCAAACTGAAGGTCACCGACCTTTTGCAATCGATGCCCGGCGTCGGCAAGGTGCGTGCCAAGGAAATCATGCAACGCATCGGCATTGCCGACAGCCGGCGGATACGCGGCCTGGGCACCAATCAGGTTGCGGCGCTGGTCCGGGAGTTCGCCGACCGTGCCTGAACACCGGTCCCGTCTTGTGGTCTTGGCCGGACCGACCGCCGTTGGCAAGGGCACTGTCGCGGCCTGTGTGCGTGCCGAACATCCCGACATCTGGATATCAGTGTCGGTCACCACGCGGACACCGCGTGCCGGTGAGGTTGACGGGGTCCATTATCACTTCGTCAATGATGAGGGTTTTGATTCGCTCATTGAGGACGACGCGCTGCTCGAGTGGGCCGTTGTTCATGGGAGCGCCCGCTATGGCACACCCCGCATACCGGTCGAGCAACGTCTGACCGCTGGTCAGCCAGCGTTACTGGAGATCGATCTTGCCGGGGCTCGCCAGGTACGGTTGGCGATGCCCGACGCACTTTTTTGTTTCCTCAAACCACCCAGCTGGGACGAGCTGGTACGACGACTCGTGGGCCGCGGCACCGAAAGTGCGGCCCAACGTGAACGTCGACTCATCACGGCGCGGGCCGAGATGGCTGCAGAGAGCGAATTTGATGTCACCATCGTCAACACCGATGTACGCAGAGCATGCCAAGAGTTGGTAGACTTGTTTACGTTCGACGAACGTCGGGCAAAACCCCAATCTTTGTGAGGCCACGTGTCTGGGACCCGTTCTGCTGCTGAGGGCATAACTAACCCATCGATCGACGATCTGTTGACGAAGACAGATTCGAAGTACAAGCTCGTTCTCTACAGCGCCAAGCGCGCCCGACAGATTAACGCTTACTACTCCCAGCTCGGCGAAGGTCTGCTCGAATATGTCGGTCCGCTGCTTGAAACCCATGTTCAAGAGAAGCCACTGTCGATTGCTTTGCGCGAGATCGAAGCCGATCTTCTGACCTGTGAGGACATCGAGCCCGAGGAGGCCTAACTCCTGGCTTGAGCACCGTCTGCATGAGTGAGGTTCTGCTCGGCGTATCCGGAGGCATTGCATCTTACAAGTCGGCGACGCTTCTACGGTTGTTCACCGAGGCTGGCCACAGCGTTCGCGTGATTCCGACCGCCTCATCGCTCAACTTTGTCGGCGCCGCCACCTGGGAAGCGTTGTCGGGCAAACCTGTACAGGTTGACGTATTCGACAACGTCGATGCAGTGGCGCATGTGCGTATTGGACAGTCTGCCGATCTGGTGGTAGTCGCACCAGCAACAGCCAACCTGATGGCCAAAGCCGCGCACGGATTGGCCGATGATCTCCTGACCAACACGCTGCTGACGGCACGTTGCCCGACCCTGTTTGCGCCGGCCATGCATACCGAGATGTGGGAAAATCCGGCCACGCGCGCAAATGTAGCGACTTTACGAGCTCGCGGCCATACGGTGATCGAGCCGGCTGTTGGTCGACTCACCGGCAAGGATTCGGGTAGGGGGCGTCGGCCCGAGCCCGACGCGATCTACTCCCTCGCGTTGCAGCTGCTCAGCGGGCAAGCAGTCGACGCGGACCTCGCGGGCCGGCACGTGGCCATCAGCGCCGGTGGCACCCGCGAATTTCTCGACCCGGTGCGATTCCTTGGCAACCGGTCGTCGGGTAAACAGGGCTTTGCGCTGGCCGAGGCGGCCGTGGCACGAGGGGCGAAGGTGACTGTCGTGGCAGCCAATGTCGCGCTGCCGACGCCTGCTGGCGCTGACGTCATACCGGTTTCGACAACCGAAGAGCTCCGTGAGCAGATGATTGCGTTGTCCGGCTCGGTCGATGCGATCATTATGGCTGCGGCACCGGCGGATTTCCGCCCGGCGACGCGGGCAACAAGCAAGATTAAGAAATCGCCGACGAGCCCGCCGCCGGACAGTGAGCTGGTCGAAAACCCCGACATATTGGCCGAACTCGTACGAACTCGTGAGGGACTTCGGCCGCTGATAGTTGGCTTCGCTGCTGAAACAGGCGACGAGGCCGGCACCGTCCTTGAACACGGCCGGGCCAAGCTGCAGCGCAAAGGCTGCGAATTCCTTGTCGTCAACGACGTAGGTGCCGGTCGCGGTTTCGAACAGGACGAAAACGAGGCGGTAATCCTGGCAGCTGATGGCAACGACTTCGCCGTACCGCTGGGTCCCAAGATTGTTTTGGCGCACGCCATTATGGATCACATCGTTCAACAGTTGGACAAGTCCTGAGCAATCGATAAGCGCTATAGGATGGCAAGGCTATAGAATCAAGGCCCACCATCGAGGAGATCTTCGTGAGTAGATTGTTCACGTCCGAATCTGTGACCGAAGGCCATCCGGACAAAATTGCTGATCAGATTAGTGACAGTATTCTGGACGCACTTTTGGCCCAGGACCCGCACAGCCGGGTCGCTTGCGAAACGTTCGTCACGACCGGTCTGGTTGTCGTCGGCGGCGAAGTGACAACCGAGGCCTATGTCGACATCGCGCGAATCGCCCGCGATCGGGTTCTTGAGATCGGATATGACTCCTCGGCAAAAGGGTTTGACGGCGACTCATGTGGCGTCCAGGTAAGCTTGGATGCCCAGTCAGCGGACATTGCGCAGGGTGTTGACACCGCATTCGAGGGGCGTTCCGAAGGCTCGGTTGACCCGATGGACCTGCAAGGAGCCGGCGATCAGGGACTCATGTTCGGTTATGCGTGCGACGAAACCTCCGAGTTGATGCCCCTTCCGATCACGATCGCGCACCGCCTTGCAGAGCAACTCGCCGAGGTGCGCAAAAACGGCACGCTGGGCTACCTCCGCCCGGACGGCAAGACCCAGGTCACGGTCGAATACGACGACAACGACCGGCCCGTCCGCATTGACACCGTCGTTTTGTCGCCCCAACACGACAAAGACGTCGACATCGAGACCCAATTGACCGCCGACATCAAAAAGCACGTCGTCGACACCGTGCTCGACACCTTTGACATCGATCGCTCCG
>JBBSRT010000094.1:0-6815 GCA_038242765.1 Propionibacteriales bacterium | reverse complement strand
CGGCCGGCATCTCGGCCGAGGTATCGGCGTGGATAATCGAACCGAGTGTGGTGCCCCGGTTGCGGATCGTGGGGTGTGCGACGTAACTCAGAGCCCGGTGGATCAGCGGTTGAATGCGCTGGACGTCGGCATCGGCGTGAAGCGTTGCGTGGCGCACCGTCGCGCCGAAATGGACGCCTTCGCTCGTGGTGCGGATCTTGGCCAACTCGGCGATTCCGTTGATGTCAATAATTGCTGTCACCGTCGCGAGTCGCATCGACATCATCGGGATCAGGCTTTGTCCGCCGGCCAGAACCTTGGCCGAAGGCTCGGCCGCATAGGCAGCCAGAGCCTCCGCCAAGGTGTTGGGGTGCTGATAGGTGAAGGGTGCTGGTTTCATGTGAACGTTGGATCATCGCGTTTGGAAGACAAGTCGTCCTCCTTGCCCTTGACCAGGTGGTAGAGACCCAGCAGAAGGATCGTGCCGAAGGCGATACCGCTGAGTTCGAAGCTGTCGGTGATCTTCAAGGTCACGTTACCGATGCCGGCGATCAGCCCTGCTGCCAGCGGCACGATGTTGACCGGGTTGCCGAAGTCGACACCGCTGTCGACCCAGATCTTGGCCCCGATGAGGCCGATCATGCCATACAGGACGACGGTGATGCCGCCGAGTACGCCGCCGGGAATCGCGTTGATGATCACACCGAATTTTGGACACAGACCCAGGATGATGGCGAAGATTGCCGCCACATAGTAGGCCGCCGTCGAATAGATCCGCGTCGCCGACATGACGCCGATGTTTTCCGCGTAAGTGGTGGTCGGCGATGCACCGAAGGCGCTCGCGATGGCGGTGGCGACACCGTCTGCGCCGAGTGCACGGCCCATGTAGGGGTCGAGATCTTCGCCGGTCATATCGGCAACCGCACGGACGTGGCCGGTGTTCTCTGCAATGAGCGCAATGACGCCGGGCAGTACGAGCAGGATGAACGTCAAGGAGAAGCTCGGGCCGTGCACGGCAGCCACACCGTCAGCCAGTTTGCCGCTGGGGAGGCCGAACCAGGAGGCGTCACCAAGACCCGTCAGGTTGATGCGGTCGTGAGAGATCGCCTTGCCGCCGCTGACCGGGGTGACCGAGGTGATCGGGCCGGTCGTGATGTCAAGGAACCAGGACAGGGCATAACCAAACACGAGGCCGAGGAACACCGCGATGCGTGCCCAAAAACCGGGGAACATGACCGCACCGACGACGAGGAAGATCGTGGTGAGCAGGGCCACCCATTGGTCCTGTGGCCAATAGATTGACGCGACCACGGGTGCGAGGTTGAAGCCGATGAGCATGACCACGCCACCGGTGACTGCAGGTGGCAGCACCTTCTTGAGCATGTCGGCGCCGGCGAAATGGACCGCGACACCGACAAGAGCAAGCACGACGCCGGCAATCAGGATGGCGCCGGTGACGAACGACGAGTCGCCGCCCTGGGCGCGAATCGCGGTGACGCTGGCTACAAATGCGGCACTGGTTCCCAAATAGCTGGGGACCGCGTTCTTGACGATCAGGAGAAACAGAATCGTACACAGGCCCGAGAAGAGGATCGCGAGGTTGGGATCCAAGCCCATGACGATCGGGAAGACGAAGGTTGCCCCGAACATCGCGACGACGTGCTGAGCGCCAATGCCGACGGTGCGGCCCCAGCTCATCCGTTCGTGTGGACCGACGGCCTCACCCGGCGGCGGAGTCTTTCCACCATGAACAACTTTCCAACTGAACATTGTGGACATCAGATTCTCCTCGGTTGTGTCTGGGGGCCTCTGGGCTGACTGTAGTGTGCTGGATCACACGGGTTCACGGGCGAGAATTGTCAAACAAGACGCCGTCGGCATGGCACAAGTTGTCACCCGACATTGGGCGGTGTCGCCGACAAGATGCGGTGCTGGCCGGTCAGCGCTGTATTTGACGCACCTGCAGGGCGACAGCGATATTGAGTCGAAGGTTGGGGCCAGCGGTGAACGGACCGAGAATGTTTTCGAGCTTGCTGATGCGATAACGCATCGTGTTGTAGTGAAAGAACTGGATTCGTGAGGCCTCGGCGACATTGAGGTTCGTGTCGAGCAACACCTGCAAAGTGGTACGCAATTCCTCGGCTTCGGCGGTGTCTGTGGCGAGTTCACACAGCACGTCGGAGGCGAATGCGCTCAACTCGTCACGGTCGGGGATCAACCCGATCAGCCGGTGAATGCCCAGTTGGTCAAAATGCGAGGTGCTGCCGCCGCCGTTGATCCGCCGGCCGACCTCGGTTGCGCGCCGCGCCTGACGGTAGGCATCGGGAAGCCCGTCCAACTCCCATACGAGACGACTGGTCCCGACCGAAAATGGTCTGCGGCCACCGCCCCGGTCGCCTGCAACCGAGGCGACGATTCGATTGACTTTGTCGCGGATGAACTCCATCGCCTCGACGGGATCCTTGCGCTTGTCTACGGGCACTGACAACAAGGTCACCACCTCGTCGGAGAAGTCGGCAGAGGGCGCAGAGCGATCATACGATCCGACAACCGCGCCCCATGCGGTGAAGAAACGCTCCTGCCAGCCGCGCCTGATCCGTGCTGAAACCGGTTCGTCGCTGGCGAGCGGCGGATCGAGTTCGGCCGAGATGACAATGCCCGGCAGGTCTAGTTTCCAGCCCAGGCCGGCGGCATGTTCATTGACAAACTCGGCGTCGCCTGCCCGTCCGGTCAAGACATCTCGTAAGAAGTCGCCCCGATATTTGCTTTCGACAGCGCTGACAGCCTGTTGCTGAGTGATGAGGAGGGCGGCCACGGTTGCGGCGCGTTGCAGCGCATACAAATCGTCTTGGGGGAGCTGGCGTCCCGGACTGAAACTGACGAGACGGGCCAGGTCGCTGCCGCCTGCAACGACGGGTTGGACGTGGACCTGTCCACGTCCGATCGATAGCGGATGGGAGCGGACGCGCTCGATTCGGAAGCGGCCGGCCGGCTCGAAGAGATCCGCCTCGTCAAGCGCGCCGCGCATGTCACCGGCCATCGCGCTGGCCCGTTCGCGCCCGTCGACGGAGGTGAAGAGCACGCCCACCGACAGCACGCGGGCGATCTCGGTGGCGATTTGGGCGAGTCCGCCGCCTTCGAGGACCAAACCTTCCAGGGCCGCGTGCAGAGCGTCGGTGCGTTCAAGGACTCCGGCCTGCACGTCATTGAGTCGGATGTGGACCTGCTCGAGCAGATCGTCGAAGGCCATGTCGGATGGCAGGCTCAAAATGGGGAAGGCAAGTTCGTCGGCAACGGCAAGAACGTCAGCGGGGACCTCATCGACATACCGACCGATCTTGATGCCCAGAGCGGCCGTCTGGTGCGTGTCGAGACTGCGGATGAGTTGGGCGAAAGCAGTTCCGGGCTCGTTCGCGTCATAGGGCAGCGACGACAGCGGAAAACCGGTTGTCACAAGTAAGCCGTGCGGGCTCACCCAGTCGACGATGTCGGGGACTTCCATCACGTTGAGCCGGGTCACAACCCGGTCCAGGCCGGCAGCACCGGCGAGCACGGTGGCCGTACTCAGGCAATCGACTTTGAGCACGTCGCGCAACGGCACGCGGTAGGCGCCCCTCATCAAAGTGTGCTTGTTTTCGTCCACATCGTTGGCAAGTCCTGCCCTCGGCAGACGCTATCAGACCACGTTAGTGTCCAAGGACAGTCGCGAAAACCAGAGAAACTCGACGGAGCGCCATGATCACTCGTACGGCAGTCGCGTCCGCTGCGCCGCTATGGGTCCGCGATCAACTTGCCGGCCCCGTTGCCAACGCGCGCGTGATCCATGTCGGCACGAATGCGCTGTATGTCGCCACCACCGACGGCCACTCTTTGGCGGTGTTGTCCGTTGCAGCGTCAACGGTGCCCTGTGGCCTCCATACGCTCCTGGGGAGTCTGCATCAACTCAATCAAAGTGGCGACCTCCCGGCCCTCTCCGATCCGGTGACCGTCGGCGCGGGCAGGTTGAGCATCGGCGATGCGGACGTCCACGTCGGCCGTCTGATCGACCACTCGGTCCCGAGATTCGATGCGGCTGACGCTGCCGCTATGGCGCAACGCCTCATCGCTGTGGTTGGCTCCGGACTTGATGGCGTGCGCGCTGAGCTGCCCGCGCCGGCGCTCGCGATGCTTGGTCGCGCAGAACCACTATCTGTTTCTGACCTGCTTGGCCGTGGCAGCGGACTGACGCCGGTCGGCGACGATGTGCTCGCCGGATGGCTGGCCACCATGATCGCAGCGGGTGAGACCGACAGCGCGGTCGCGCGCACCGTCGCACCGTCAGCAAACCGAGCCACAACGACACTGTCGGCCACGCTGCTGGAGCGGGCCGCCGCCGGTGAAGTGCTTCTCGAATTCCGTGCCTTCCTTTTGCAGTTGAAGCTCTCCAAACCATCCACGCCCGATGCGGCTGCACTGCGGACGTCGGCCCACGCAATGCTGGCCATCGGCCACACTTCGGGGGCCGGTCTCGTGCTCGGCTGCCTGACCGCACTCGAACATCTCGACTCAAGGAGCCCCCGATTATGACCACCACATCAACTGCCAACGGCGTGCAGCATGTCGAGTTGCGTAGCGGTGCCTATGCCGACTCGGTCGCACTTCTGCAGGTCAGCAAAGACGTCGCCGGCGTTGCCGGAGTGCAAGCCGCCCAGGTGGCGATGGGCACCGAGCTCAACCTTGAGGTCATCGCTTCAATGGGCTTCACACTCCCTGAGTCATCGCCCAACGACATGATCATCGCCTTGCGCTGCGATAGCGAAGAGGTCATCGCCTCGGCCGTCGCCGCGGTTGATGTCGCATTGGCCGCAGCAACGAAGCGGCAAAGCGGTGGCGGCGAGGAGCAAGCCGCTGCACGAACGACCGCATCGGCTTTGAAACATTCGCAGGCATCGCTGGCGATGGTTTCGGTCCCCGGAGCCAATGCCGCGGTTGAGGCAATGGACGCTCTCGACAACGGTCACGACGTGATGATTTTCAGCGACAACATGCCGCTTGAGCAGGAGATTGCACTCAAACATATTGGCCATGATCGCGGTTTGCTGGTGATGGGACCCGATTGCGGCACAGCCATGATCGACGGCGTCGGGCTTGGGTTCGCCAACTCCGTACGGCCCGGCCCGGTCGGCATCGTGGCGGCCTCCGGCACCGGTTGCCAGCAACTCATGTGCCTCCTTGATTTTGCCGGTCTGGGCATGAATGCTGCGCTTGGCGTCGGTGGGCGCGACGTCAGCGCCGAAGTCGGCGGCTTGGCAACACGTGAGGCAATGCGTCGCCTTGACGCCGACCCGGCAACCGAATTGATCGTTGTGGTCTCCAAGCCACCGGCCGATGAGGTGGCCGACCAATTGCGGTCCTTCGCCACCGAGCTGGACACACCGGTGCACTTCGCGTTGCTGGGTGCCGGCCAACCGGACCTGACCATGGCAGCCGAAGCCGTATTGGCCGCAGCGGGTCACGCCGTGCCGAACTGGCCGACCTGGGGTGCCGGAGATGCTGCCGGGTCGACAAACTCTGCTGTTCGCGAAGGATTCATCCGCGGACTGTTTGTCGGCGGCACGTTGTGTGACGAGGCGATGCTGATTGCCGCTGCCGCACTCGGGCCGATCCACAGCAACATCCCCTTCGAAGCGGCAGCCAAACTGGATGCGACGCTGACCGCCAACGCCCACCTGATGATTGACTTCGGCGACGATGCACTCACCGGCGGCAGGGCACATCCCATGATCGATCCGAGCCTTCGACTCGAGCATCTGGACCGGGCTGTCGACGACAGCCACACCGCACTGATCCTGATGGATGTCGTCCTCGGTCATGGTGCCGAGGCCGATCCGGCGGCATCGCTTGCGCCGGCAATTGCCAGCGCTTTGGCCCGTGCTCATGGCGCCGGCCGTGACATTGCGATCGTGATCGCATGTGTGGGCACCGAATCCGATCCGCAAAACCTGCAACGCCAAGCAGCCGCACTCGCCGATGCGGGTGCCGAGGTCTTTCTTTCCAACGCGCAGGCCGTCCATCGCGCGCTTTCCTTGATCGGAGCACAGTCATGAATGCAGCATCGACCGGCGTCAGAGGCGTCGTTTCTTCCGGCGCAGGCATCTTCGCCGACGCACTAGATGCGCAAGCGGTCCCGGTGACCCGGGTCGACTGGCGCCCGCCCATGGAAGGCACCGTTGATGATCTGGCCACGGTGGCCACCGACCCGCTGCGAAGCGAGGCGAACCAACGCGCCGCGGCCGCGATGCTCGACGTGCAGGCGATGCTCGTCGACGTCGCGCCGGCAAGCGAATTGCTCGGGTTGCAGCCCGGTGAGTTCCTGCACGCGGGGCCGCCGCTGGAGTGGGACCGCGCGTCGGGCCCCATGCGGGGCGCGCTCATGGGAGCAGCGGCGCTCGAGGGTCTGGTCGAGGACCCCGAAGATGCCGCCGCGCTTTTTGCCGCTGGCGACAATGTCAGCTTCAGCCCCTGCCACCATCGCGGCGCTGTCGGCCCGATGGCCGGTGTCGTCTCGGCGTCGATGTGGATGTATGTCCTTGAAGACCCTCATGACGGCAGGCGTGCCTACTGTTCCTTGAACGAAGGCCTGGGCAAGGTGCTGCGCTATGGCGCCTACTCGCCTCCGGTGCTCGACAAGTTGCGGTGGATGTCCGCGGTGCTCGGCCCGCTGTTGGCCAAGACCGTTCGTGGCGCCGAACCGATTAATGCAACGGCGATCCTCACACAGATGCTGCAAATGGGCGATGAGGGCCACAACCGCAACCGGGCCGGTTCGGTCATGTTTTTGCGCGATTTAGCTCCGG
>JBBSRT010000093.1:0-6821 GCA_038242765.1 Propionibacteriales bacterium | reverse complement strand
GTCTTCTTCGTGCCCGCCGCTGGGGGGCTTGTTTTGGGTATTTGGCGCCACTATGCCCCCCCACACCCCGCCACTCGCTGCAGGGTATGCGCCACTCGCGGGGTTGGGGACGGGGCTAGTGGGCGTTGCTGTGCACCAATACGGCGTCGTCAGCGACAGTGTCATCGGTAACAGTGCCGTCAGCGACAGTGTCTTCAACAACAGCGTCCTGGGCGGCCGGTTGGTCTTTGGCCGGGACGTCGCGCTCGATGCTGGTGGCCAGCGGCGCCTCCTTGAGGAAGCACAGCAGAATCGCAGCAATGACAGCCAAAGGCGCGATGTAGAGGAAGATCGGTGCCAGCGCATCGTTGTAGGACTCGATGATTGGCAACCGCAACACGTCGGGCAAGCCCTTGACCGAGTCCGGAGTCAGCGAGTTGGCGCCGCCCGAAGACCCGCCCTTTGGTAGCCGCTCGGACAGCAGCGCGGTCAGTCGCGAAGCAAAGACGCTGCCGACAACCGCCGAGCCCAGCGATGCGCCTACCTGACGGAAATAGTTGTTGGCGGCTGTGGCTGTGCCGACCTCGCGCACGTGGAACGTGTTTTGCACAATCAACACGAGGATCTGCATGGAAGCACCGAGACCGATGCCCATGATGGCGATGTAGGAGCAAATGACCCATACGGGTGTCTCGACGGTCATCGTCGACAACAGCACCATCGACAGTGCGAGAGCAGCGGAGCCGGCGATCGGCAGCCACTTGTAGGTGCCGGTGCGGCTGACGTAGATGCCCGAGACGACCGAAACGATCAACAGTGATCCCATCATGGGCACCATCAGCAGACCGGCGATCGTCGCGGTCGCTCCGGTGGCCATCTGCAGGTAGGTCGGCAGGTAGGACATCGCACCGAACATCGCGATGCCGATGAAGAGCCCGGCGGTCGTCGTCAGATTGAAGTTACGTTCCTTGAACAGGTGCAACGGAATGATCGGCTCGGCCGCACGTGATTCGGCCCGAACGAAGGCGATACCCGCGGCAACGGTCAACACGGCAAGGCCGAGGATCGTCGGGGATGTCCATGCGTAGGTGCTTCCGCCCCAGGTGGCCACAAGCACCAGACAGGCGGTCGCGGTCGAGAGCAACGCCATACCGAAATAATCGAGTTCGGGGTTCTTCTTCGAACCGGCGGGGAGGTGGAGCAGGAAAACCGTTGCTGCCAGAGCCAGCGCGCCGAGCGGCAGGTTGATCCAGAAGGTCCAGCGCCAGCCGATGTCTTCGGTGAACCAGCCTCCCAGGAGCGGGCCGGCAACGGAGGAGACGGCAAAGACGCCACCCATAATTCCCATGTATTTGCCGCGATCACGTGCTGGAACGAGGTCGGCGATCACGGCTTGAGACAAGATGATCAGACCGCCGCCGCCCAGACCTTGGATCGTACGGCCAGCGATAAGCCACGACATGCTGTCGGCCATGCCGCCGAAGACGGAGCCGACTACAAAGATGATGATGGCCGCAACCAGGAGGTTTTTGCGCCCGAGCAGGTCACCGAGCTTGCCATAGATCGGCATCGAGATCGTCGACGCCAGGATGTATGCGGTGATGACCCACACCATGTGGTCGGCTCCATTGAGTTCGCCGACCATGGTCGGCAGAGCGGTGCTGAGCACCATCTGGCTGAGCGATGCCAGCAGCATCGACAGCATGAGTCCGCCGAAAACGAGGGCAAGGTGCCGTTTTGGGTTGGTCTGCGGTTGTCGCAGTTTTTGGATCGCGTTCATGCGTTTTGGGTGACCTCTCTCAGTTGTGAAAGTGCGTGGTGCATCGCGACGCGGTCGGCCTGATCGGTGGACTCGGCGCTTGAACGGCGTGCGGCGATGCGATATGCGTAGCTGCTGGCGAAGACCAGGACATCGACCAGTTCGGCAATGGAGGCAATGGACGAGGGCAGTGGTGCATCACCAAGATGACTGATTGTTGCCTCGTGAACCAGTAACTCGACCTGACTGAAGTGGGTGACCTGGCGGTTGGTGAGCTCGGGGTGCATGCTGAGGATCTTGATGCGTTGCTTGCGTCCTTTGCCGCTGGTGCGGCTGCTGGCCATGACGTCGAAATAAAAGTCGGCGACCCGGTTGGCCAGCGGTTTTGCCGATGATGTGAACGCCTCGAGTGCTTGTGCGCTGACCGCCGGTTCGCTGAAGCCCAGGATGGCGTCTTCTTTGGTGCCGAAGTAGTTGAAGAAGGTGCGCGGGGACACGTTGGCGAGCTCAACTATCGAGTCCACGGTGACTACGCTCAACGATTCGTGGGTAAGCGCCAATGACGCGGCTACCTCATGGAGTGTCTGCCACGTGGCGAGACGTTTGCGTTCGCGAAGCGGTACGGCGATGGCGGTGGGCATAAAGTAATTATTGCACTGACTGCAAAAATGCACAAATGCAAATAGAGCGATTTGCATCACGTCGCCGGCGGTCCCGCTCGCCACGACGTACAGAAAAACTGGCACTGTCGAAGGCGGCCGCCCTGAAACTACGGGGACCGATTTCGCGATGCAGAAGCGTTTGGATAGAATACTTTAGTTGCCTAGGCGAGGGTCTGCGAAGACCGTGATCGACGGGCGCTCCTCGGAGCGCTGTGTTGAGCGCCGCAGCGGGCAGCCCAACCGACACAGCACCATCAAAGAGGAGCAGTTCCCCGTGGCTGATATCAAGATCCAGGCCGAAGAACGCAACGAATTCGGCAAGGGTGCAGCACGTCGTATCCGCCGAGCCGACAAGGTGCCGGCGGTTCTGTATGAACACGGCGCAACCCCGCTGCATGTGACGCTTCCGGGCCACGCGCTGATGCTTGCGCTGAAAAATTCCAACGCACTGTTGTCGATCGACGTTGCCGGCAAGTCTCATCTGGCCATCCCCAAGCAGGTCCAGCGCGACCCGATCAGGGGCTTCATTGAGCATGCCGACATGCTGATGGTCAAGCGTGGCGAAAAGGTCATCGTCGATATCCCGATCCACTTCAGCGGCGACGCCGAGCCCGGTTCGCTCACGCAGACCGAACTCAACTCGCTCTCGCTCGAAGCCGAAGCAACGCACATCCCCGATCGTGTCGAGGTGTCAATCGAGGGCCTTGAGATCGGCACCCAGGTCCACGTCAGCGATCTTGAGCTGCCCAAGGGCACAACCTTGGTCAGCGACGGCGAGCTGCTCGTCCTGCAGATCACGGCCGCGCCGACCGCCGAGCAGATTGAAGCCGAACTCGCCGAAGCCGAAGCAGAAGCCGGCATCGAGCATGAGGCAACCGAGGCTGATCTTGAGGCCGAGGCCGAGGCCGAAGCCGAAGCAGCCGGTGACGAGGGTGCGCCTGCGCAGGGGGGCACCGACTCCGAGTGACATGGCTTGTGGTCGGCCTGGGCAATCCCGGACCGAAGTACGCCTCGACCCGGCACAATGTCGGATATCTGGTGGGCAACGCGCTTGCTCAGCGGCTCGGGTCACCGTGGAAGGCTCACACGTCCGGCCGAGCCGATGTTGTCGAAGGGCACATCGGTGGGCCGGGCGGTCCGCGCGCAGTCCTGTGTCGTTCGCGCTCGTTCATGAACGAAAGCGGCGGCCCGGTCGCGGCGATTGGGAATTTCTATAGCATCGAGCCTGCCAATGTCATCGCCATCCACGACGAGCTGGACATCGATTTTGGCGCGTTGCGCGTCAAGTTCGGCGGCGGAGACAATGGACACAACGGTCTGCGTTCGATTCGTCAATCACTGGGCACGGGTGACTACTACCGGGTGCGTGTCGGCATCGGCCGTCCCCCGGGCCGCCAATCGGTCCACGATTTTGTTCTCAACGCATTCGGACCGGTCGAACGTAAGGATCTCGGAGTGTATGTCGAAGAAGCCGCCGACGCCGTCGAAAGCCTTATGACTGCCGGGCTCGACTCCACCCAAAGCGCTTTCAATCGCTGATGGATCTTCATCAACTGGCCGGTGTCCTGGCCACCGAGCCAACACTTGCCGAGGCGCTTGAACAACGTACCGGGGGTCTGACCGAACTCGATTTGCAGGCCCCGGCTGCCTTGCGGCCGTTCCTGACATCGTTGTTGGCGAGGCAGTCGACCGTGCTTGCGGTGACGGCGACCGCTCGCGAGAGCGAAGACCTCGTCGATGATCTGGCTCAACTCGTGGGCGAAAACTCGGTCGCCTACTACCCCGCGTGGGAAACACTTCCCCATGAGCGTCTGTCACCGCGTTCGGACACCGTGGGGCGCCGGTTGGCCATTTTGCGCCGCATGGTGCATCCGGTCGGTAATGCCGAAACCGGCCCGCTGCGCGTCATTGTGGCACCCATCCGGTCGGTGCTCCAGCCGCAAGTCAAGGGACTTGCCGACCTGACGCCGGTGGAGTTGCGCCAAGGTCAGGACGCCGTTCTCGACGAAGTCGTTGCCGCTCTGGCCGACGCCGCGTATAGCCGTGTTGATCTGGTCGAACGACGTGGCGAGTTTGCGGTCCGCGGTGGCATTGTCGATGTTTTTCCGCCCACCGAGGAACATCCGCTGCGCATCGAGTTTTGGGGTGACACGGTCGAAGAGATCCGCCAGTTTGCTGTCGCCGATCAGCGGTCGATGGAGCCGCTTGATCGGGTTTGGGCTCCGCCATGCCGCGAGCTGTTGCTGACCGACGAGGTGCGCAGGCACTCTGCTGCACTAGCCCAGCAGCATCCGCAACTGGCCGAACTCTTCGGCAGGCTCGCCGAGGGGCACGCCGTCGAAGGCATGGAATCGCTCGCTCCGGTGCTCGTCGATGAGATGGAACTCTTGGTCGACCTGCTTCCGACCGACGCGGCGATCCTCGTCTGTGACCCCGAACGGGTCCGCACCCGCGCCCATGATCTCGTCGCGACCAGCGCCGAATTCCTCCAGGCGTCCTGGGCTGCGGCCGCCTCGGGCGGCAAGGCTCCGATCGACCTCGGCGCAGCGGCATATCAAACCCTCGAGGAGGTCCAGTCCGTCATTGCGGGCAGGCCTGCCACGTCGTGGTGGAGCATTTCGCCCTTCGGGCTTGATGTCGATGAGTCTTCGCGGGCCGTCGAAATGGAGGCCGCGCCGACCTACCGGGGAGACACCGCCGCGGCCCTGGCAGACATGCGAGATTGGATCGCGGCCAAACGCACCGTCGTGTTCATCGCTCCGGGGCCCGGCCAGGCCCAACGCACCGTCGAATGGCTTGCCGAGCACGACATTGCCGCATCCACCGACAAAGCGCCGGCGGCCAGCGTCGTCCAGGTCACCACCGGTGAGGTTGACCACGGCTTCATCTCCGCGCCGCTCAACCTCGTCGCTTTGACATATGACGATCTCGTGGGCCAGCGCCCGGCTGAACGATCAGAACGCAGAATGCCGGCCCGCCGGCGCAAACACATCGACCCGCTCGAACTTTCGACCGGCGATTTCGTTGTGCACGAACAACACGGCGTCGGCCGCTACGTCGAGCTCATGCAACGCGTCGTCCAGGGCGCAGCGCGTGAATACCTTGTCGTCGAATATGGCGCCAGCAAACGGGGACAGCCGCCAGACCGGTTATTTGTGCCGATGGATCAGCTCGACCAGATCAGCCGCTATGTGGGCGGTGAATCGCCGTCTCTAGACCGTCTTGGTGGCTCAGACTGGTCGAAACGCAAGAGCCGCGCACGCAAGGCCGTACGTCAGATCGCTGCCGAACTCATCAAGCTGTATGCCGCGCGCCAATCGACGAAAGGTTATGCCTTTAGCGCCGACACCCCTTGGCAAGCAGAGCTCGAGGATGCTTTTGCGTTCATTGAGACCCCCGATCAGTTGGCGACGATCGATGAGGTCAAACGCGACATGGAACGCACTGTGCCGATGGACCGCCTCATTTGCGGTGACGTCGGCTACGGCAAGACCGAGATCGCGGTGCGTGCTGCTTTTAAAGCGATCCAGGACGGCAAACAGGTCATTTTGCTGGTGCCGACGACGCTGCTCGTACAACAGCACTACGCCACCTTCGCCGAACGCTTCGGTCAGTTCCCGGTCACGATGCGCCCATTGTCGCGATTCCAGAGCGTCGCCGAATCCAAAGCGGCCCTCGACGGGCTGGCCGACGGCTCGGTCGACCTGGTGATCGGCACCCACCGACTGCTGCAGGCTGGCGTCCGGATAAAGGATTTGGGCCTGGTCATCGTCGACGAAGAACAGCGCTTTGGTGTCGAACACAAGGAGGCACTCAAGCACTTGCGCGCAGCCGTCGATGTGTTGAGTATGTCGGCCACCCCGATTCCGCGCACCCTCGAGATGGCGGTGACGGGCATCCGTGAGATGTCGACCATCGCGACCCCACCGGAGGAACGTCATCCGGTCCTGACCTTTGTCGGCGGCTACAACGACGGTCAGGTCGTGGCCGCCATTCGGCGCGAACTCTTGCGCGAGGGGCAGGTCTTCTACATCCACAACCGGGTGCAAAGCATCGACAAGGCGGTCGCGAAAATCAAGGATCTGGTGCCCGACGCCCGGGTGGCTGCCGCGCACGGGCAGATGGGTGAGCACCAGCTCGAGCAGGTGATGGTCGATTTCTGGGAAAAACGTTTTGACGTGCTCGTATGCACCACGATCGTCGAGTCGGGCCTGGACGTCTCCAACGCCAACACGCTCATCATCGAACGCTCCGAGCTGATGGGATTGTCCCAACTTCACCAGCTGCGTGGCCGCGTCGGCCGCGGCAGCGAACGTGCCTACGCCTACTTTCTGTATCCGACCGAAAAGCCGCTGACCGAAACCGCACACGAACGCCTGGAGACGATCGCCCAGCATTCAGAGCTCGGCGGCGGTATGGCG
>JBBSRT010000092.1:0-6936 GCA_038242765.1 Propionibacteriales bacterium | reverse complement strand
GCGCCTGGGTGATCACATCGAGTGAACGGTCATAGCGGAACGCCGGCCGGATGCGTTTGAAAATGCGTGGAACCGTTTCGACGTTGTGGGCCAACACCTCGGGGCCCGAATCAAAGACTTGCTCGAGCAAATCGGGTTTGCCGTTGAAGTCCGGGATAAGGTTCTCGACACCGGTGCCTGGGTTGAGCGCATGGATCTGCCGCACCGTTTCGGCATACAGCCATGCTCCGCCATCGGGCAGATCGTCGCGGGCGACGCCGGTGATGGTCGAATATTTGAGTTGCATCTTGGCGACGCTTTCGGCGACGCGCCGTGGTTCGTCACGGTCGAGCGGATCAGGTTTGCCGGTGTCGATCTGGCAAAAGTCGCAACGGCGGGTGCATTGTTCGCCGCCGATCAAGAAGGTGGCTTCGCGATCTTCCCAGCATTCATAAATGTTGGGACAGCCAGCCTCCTGGCACACCGTATGCAGACCCTCGCTTTTGACGAGGTTCATGAGCTCGGTGTATTCGGGTCCCATCTTTGCGCGGGTCTTAATCCACGCGGGTTTTTTCTCGATGGGCGTTTCGGCGTTGCGAACCTCAAGTCGAAGCAGTTTGCGGCCTTCGGGAGCGATAGTCACGCGGTCCACCCTACGCCCTGTTTACACGCGTTCACAGGACGGCGACGGAAGGGAACTCGTTGGCATCAGCAAGGTCAGCCGAAGGGGTGTAGGCCTGCCACTCGAGCAGCTCGCACAGGCGCGGTTCGACAGCGGCCGCGGCTTCGGCGACGGTGACATCACGGTCTAGTTCGGTGCTCAATGACGTGACGCCAGCATCGACTATGCCACAGGGCACGAAGGTGTCGAACCAGCCGAGATCGACGTTGCAATTGAGCGCGAAACCGTGCATCGTGACGCCTCGCGCAACGCGGATGCCAATAGCACCCACCTTGCGTTCGGGCTTGCCTTCGCCAGCAGCCAGCCATACGCCCGACCGGCCCCGCACACGACCCGAGTCGAGGCCCAGATCGGCGACCGCTCGGATCAGCGCCTCTTCGACACGGCGTACATAGTCCACGACCAAGACATGAGAGGGCAGTTTGGTGATCGGATAGCCCACAAGTTGACCGGGACCGTGGAAGGTGATTTTTCCGCCACGATCAACATCAACCACCGGCGCACCGACCGGACGTTCGTGGGCTTGAGTGCGTTTACCGGCGGTATAGACAGCAGGATGCTCAACAAACAATGCGACGTCGCCGACATCTTCGGCCACTCGCTGTGCGTGCACGTTTCGTTGAAGTTGCCATGCCTCCAGGTAGTCAAGCAAGCCGATCTGGCGCACTTCAAGTCCGGTCACATGCACACAATATCTCGATGGAATACTTTCGCCATGAATCGCGCAAAGCGGATGTGGGTCTGGCCCCTGTTGGTTGTCCTTGTATGGCTGTTCATTGGCGGACCATTGGGCGCTTTTGCCGGCAAGTTGGCGCAGGTTCAAGAAAACGACAACGCTGCCTTTCTGCCCGACCAGGCTGAGTCGACCAAGGTCATCGACTATCAGTCGAAAATCATTGATCCTAATATCGCCGTGGCGATTGTCGTATGGGAGTTTGCCGACAAGGCGACCGCCATGCAGGCCAGCGAAGTCAAAAAGCAGTTGCGCGCAATCGCTCAGATCGACCGCATCGACAAGTCTGGCATCGTGGGACCGGTCCAAAGCAAAGACGGGCGGGCATTCCAGGCGCAGGTGCCGATCGACCTTTCGGGCAACAGTGAAGAACTCGGCGACGGTGTGTCCGATATTCGTGCGCTGCTCGACAAGGCAAACCCGGACACCGTCAATACCCACGTGACCGGACTGGCCGGGCTTCTGGCCGACTTCATCGACGCCTTCGGAGCCATCGACGGCGTATTGCTGATCGTGGCCTTGGGCGTCGTGCTGCTCATCTTGCTGATCGTCTACCGCAGTCCGGTGTTGCCCTTTCTGGTGCTGGCCTCCGCCGTGCTCGCCCTCGGCGTCGCGTCGTCGGTGGTTTACGCGCTGGCGACCGCCGGCACGATTGACGTCAATGGCCAGAGCCAAGGCATCTTGTTCATCCTCGTGGTCGGTGCGGCCACCGACTATGCGCTGCTGCTCGTCAGTCGATTCCGTGAAGAACTGCGCGAGCATGACTCGAAGTATGACGCGATGAAGGTCGCCTACCGGGGCACCGCCGAACCCATTCTTGCCTCCGGCACCACCGTCATCCTCGGACTCATGTGTCTGTTATTCAGCGGACTGGGCTCCCTGCAAGGGCTCGGCCCCGTTGGTTCGCTCGGGGTGGCTGCGGCCATGCTGGCAGCCTTGACGTTTTTGCCAGCGGCGCTGTTGCTGTTAGGCCGCAAAGCCTTCTGGCCCTTCATGCCGCACCTGGGTTCACCCCATCCTGAGACCCAGGGCATCTGGGCACGGGTCTCTCGACTCGTCGGTGACCATCCGCGCCGCACCTGGGTGTTGGCCTTTGTCGGGTTGGCGTTCTTCGCCGCTTTCCTGCCTCAGTTTCGGGACGAAGGCATTTCACAATCGGACTCCTTCATGACGAAGGTCGATTCTGTCGTCGGCCAGGATGCGTTGGCAAAACACTTCCCCGCGGGCCTAGGCGACCCCGCATACATCTTGGCCGCTCCGCAGCAAAGTGAGGAGGTCGCCAAGATTGTGGCGGCCGACCCGGGAATCAGCCAGGTCAGCAAAGACATCGTTCCTGTGGGTGACAAGGTGCTGATCCCTGCGATACTCAAGGATGAGAGTGATAGCGCCGCCGCCGAGAACACGGTCGAAAGGTTGCGAGAGTCACTCGATGCCGTCTCCACCGACGTCCTGATTGGCGGCAACACCGCCGTCACCCTCGATACCCTCGACCAGAGCACCACCGACCGCAACACGATCATTCCGATCATCCTGATCGTCATCTTTGTTGTACTCGCATTGCTGCTGCGCGCCGTCGTCGCACCGCTGATCCTGATCGGCGCCAACGTGTTGTCCTTTGCGGCGACGTTGGGGTTGTCCTCAATTGTGTTCAACCACATCCTGGACTTCAAGGGTGGGGACCCATCGGTCACACTCATCGCGTTCGTCTTCCTCGTGGCACTTGGTATCGACTACACCATCTTTCTGATGACTCGCGTACGCGAAGAATCGCTCAAACATGGCACCAGGCCCGGCATTCTGCGCGGACTCAGATCGACCGGCGGAGTGATCACCAGCGCCGGCGTCGTGCTGGCGGCGACTTTCTCGGCACTGGCGATCCTGCCGATTCTGTTCCTTGCGCAGATCGCCTTCATCGTCGCGGCCGGCGTGCTGATCGACACGATCATCGTCCGCTCGCTATTGGTGCCGGCCCTTTCGTACGACGTGGGGCAAAAAATCTGGTGGCCCAGCAAACTGGGTCGGGCCGACACCTGTGGAAAACATCGGGCAATCCAGACATAAAAGCGGCACAGTGAGCCCATGGACTGGTTGATCCGCTGGGCGCTGGGAGTGTTGACGCTGTTGTCGACGACACCAAGTGAACCCGCCTATTGGCGCGTCGTCGTCGAACGTCTGGACGCGGTTCGGGCTGCGGCCTTTGAGTCCAACAATGCCGACATGCTCAGGGGCGTTTATGGCGCAGACTCACCGTTGCTGCCAGCCGATCAGTCGGTGCAAGACGAATATGCAAGAAGGCGGCTCGAGATTGATGGGATGCGGATGCGCATCTCGCAAATCAAGGTGCTCGGGCACGCTCCAGGACGTGCCCAACTGGCGATCGTGGACCAACTCGGACCGACACGGGTGCGCACTTCCGGCGGACCGTGGCGCACGTTGCCGGCGGACCGCCCGACGCGGCACGTGGTGCGACTCCGGCTCGAAGAGTCCGGCTGGCGAATTATTTCAGTGCAGACGCAATGACTGAGTCAATGTCGGGATCAGCAAAACCGAATCCGTCGCGCTGCAATTTGATCGGCAACACGCGCAACGATCCGAGTAGTTCATCGGCAAGCCCACCGCCTACCGTGCGCAGCACAATGGCCGGGACCGCAAAGAAGGTGAAACGCCGCAATTCTCGCCCCAATGTCTTGGTGAATTGTGCATTGGTGACCGGATGCGGGATAGCAAGATTGTAGGCGCCGCTGGATCCGTCGTTGGTCGCTAGGAAGGCCACACCCCGAACCCAGTCGGTCAGGGAAATGACCGAAAAGAATTGCTTGCCGTTGCCGACGCGGCCACCGAGCCCGAGCTTGAAGATCGGCAGCAGCAACTTTAATGTGCCGCCGCCGCCGTCAAGGACCAGCGAGGTGCGAATAAAGCACACTCGTGCACCAGCATCGGCGGCCGGCTGAGCCGCCGCCTCCCATTGCCGCACGACATCGGCCAGAAAACTATGACCCGGATCGCTCGACTCGCTGAGCTCTTCATCGCCACGGTCGCTGCCATAGGCCGACATTCCTGATGCCGATAAGAACGCAGGCGGATTAGGTGCCGCAGCCACCGCATGGGCAAGTGTTGAGGTCGAGCTCAGCCTGGAGGACAAGATCTTCGCCTTGTATGACCGCGTCCACGGCCACCGAGCTATTGGTGCGCCCGACAAGTTGACGACGACGTCAGCACGATCAATGACCGCTTGGTCGACCATCCCGGCCGCCGGATCCCAAGGTGATGAGTCATCGCTCTCCGCGTTGCCGCGCATCAGCCTGGTGACCCGATGCCCGCGATTCGCGAGATGATCAGCCAAGGCCGACCCCAAAAATCCCGAAGCTCCACCGATGACGACGTCCATGGCACCCTTAAATCCTTTGACTAATTGATCGCTTTCACAGATCAGATTCGAAAGCCGCTCCCTCGAGCCTTTCCTTGATCGCGGTCAGGAATCGTGCGGCGTCGGCACCGTCGACAATGCGATGGTCATAGGTCAGGGCGAGATAGGCCATCTGTCGTACGGCGATGCTCTCGCCGCCCCTGTCATCGGAGATAACGACGGCCCGCTTGACGACCGCCCCGGTGCCCAAGATCGCCGACTGCGGCTGATTGATGATCGGCGTGTCGAACAGGGCTCCGCGGCTGCCGGTATTGGTCAGGGTGAAGGTCCCGCCCGACAGCTCATCGGGGGTGATTTTGTTGGTGCGAGTGCGTGTGGCCACATCGGCGATCTTGCGTGCCAACCCCGGAATCGACAGGTCGCCCGCATCCTTGATTACCGGCACAAGCAGCCCACGTTCGGTGTCGACTGCGACGCCGAGGTGTTCACCGGCCGGGTAGGTGACGGTGCCTTCCTCAAGATTGAGCGAGGAGTTGACCTGTGGATAAATTTTGAGCGCCTCAACCGCTGCCTTCGCAAAGAACGGCAGGTACGACAGCTTGACGCCTTCGCGCTCAGCAAATGCTTCCTTGTGCCGGTCACGAATGCGCGCGATCTCGGTCATGTCGACCTCGACGACGGTCGTCAACTGGGCAGAAACCTTCAACGAGTCCACCATGTGGGTGGCGATGGTCTTGCGCAGACGAGTCAGCTTCTCGGTCTTGCCGCGTAGTGCTGATACTTCGGCGGCGGGCGCTTCTGCAGCCGTCGTGTCTGCGGCGGCGGGCGCCTGCTGGTCCTGCTTCTTCGGGGCTGCGTCGAGCACATCCTGCTTACGAATGCGGCCACCAACGCCGGTGCCCTTGAGAGCACTCAGATCGACATCGTGCTGGCGCGCGAGCTTGCGGACTATCGGCGTGACATAGGACTCCTCGCCGGCGGCCTCGGTGGGCTTCGAAGCATCCGCACTGGTGAGATTGGCCGCTGACTTCTGCGCCGCTTCGGAGCCAGGGGTAGCAGCAGGTGCAGGAGCAGCTTCGAGTCTGGTCTCAGACTTTTTCGCCGGCTCCTGGGTTTCGGGTTCCGGCTTCTCGGCCGCCGGCTCGGACTTCTCGGTCTCAGGTTCCGGCTCGGGCTCGGGCTCCTGCTCCTGCTCCTCGGTCTTGGGCTCGGGATCTTGGTCCGATTCCTGAGTCGGCGTCGTGGGTGGAGCTTCGGCGTCGTCATCGACGGCCGGTTCGGGGCCAGTGGCCTCGGCGTCGGACGAACCGGACTCGGCGACTCCGACGATCGCGAGTTCGGCGCCCACTTCGACGGTCTCATCCTCGGCGACCTTGATCTCCAGGAGCGTTCCGTCAACAGGTGAAGGAATCTCGGTATCTACCTTGTCGGTCGAGACCTCCAGCAGCGGCTCGTCGACGGCAACTTCGTCGCCGACCTCCTTGAGCCATTGGGTGACTGTGCCCTCGGTGACACTCTCGCCGAGTGCTGGTAGCACGACGGCCGTACCATTCTTGTCGCCGGAGGCAGGCTTCGTGTCTGCCTGTGGCTTGGGGGTCTCTTCGTCGCCCGATGCGTCTTTGGCCGGTTCGGAAGTGGCCTCGGTCGGCGACTCGGTGGCTTCAGTGGGCTCGGCTGCTGGCTGCGATATCGGATCCGGCTCGGCGTTGCCTTCGTCAGTGCCGTCTTCCTCATCGGCGGGTCCGTTGTCGTCGGCATCTTCGTCTGCGGCGTCCGCCCCGTTTTCACTTTCGGCGGGGGCCTCGTCGGCGGGGGCCTCGTCGGTGGGCTCGTCGTCGGCGGCGGCATCATCTTCGTCGTCGGCCGCTTCATCGGTGGGCTCGGCACCTGCCTCGGCTTCTTCATCGGCCGAGTCCGCGGATTCGCCCTCGTCGCCGATGACTGCCAGCACAGCGCCGACCTCGACGGTCTCGTCCTCGTCGGCCTTGATCTCCAGAAGTTTGCCTGCCACCGGGGAGGGGATCTCGGTGTCTACCTTGTCGGTCGAGACCTCCAGCAGCGGCTCGTCGACGGCAACATCGTCACCGACCTGCTTGAGCCATTGGGTGACGGTCCCCTCGGTGACGCTTTCACCGAGGGCGGGAAGAGTGACGTTCGTTGCCATGATGACCTCTG
>JBBSRT010000091.1:0-7003 GCA_038242765.1 Propionibacteriales bacterium | reverse complement strand
AAGCCGGGCTCTGGGTGCTGGGCGATCGGGACCAGTTGCAGTCGGCGGTGAGCAACCTGGTCGAAAATGCGGTCACCTACAGTGCCGAGGATTCGCGCATCGTCATCCGCGCCAGACGCGACGGAGACGACATAGAGGTCACGGTCACCGACAGCGGCATCGGCATTGAGGCCGGCGAGGTGGACCGTATCTTCGAACGCTTCTACCGCGTCGACCCCGCCCGGCACCGCTCGACTGGTGGCACTGGACTGGGTTTGTCGATCGTCAAGCACGTTGCAGCCAGCCACGGCGGACGAGTCGTCGTATGGAGTCAGGCCGGCGTCGGCTCCTCATTCTCACTCGTGCTGCCAGCCCATAACCCTGAGATGGAGGAAGATCTGTGCCGCGCGTTTTGGTGGTCGAGGACGAACAAAGTTATAGCGAAGCGTTGTCCTATGTGTTGCGCAAGGAGGGCTTCGAGGTGGCGATTACCGAGACGGGGCCCGATGCGTTGCGCGAATTCGAGGCCGGAGGTGCAGACATCGTGCTGCTCGACCTGATGCTGCCGGGGCTGCCCGGTACGGAGGTATGCCGGCAGATCCGGCAGACATCGAGCGTGCCGATCATCATGGTGAGCGCCAAGGACAGCGAGATCGATAAGGTCGTTGGCCTGGAGTTGGGCGCCGATGATTATGTGACCAAGCCCTACAGCCCGCGCGAGCTCGTTGCCCGGATCCGCGCCGTATTGCGTCGTGGTGTCGACGTTGAGGACGAATCTGCGGCACTCGTGGCCGGCCGGGTCCGCATGGATGTCGATCGGCACCTCGTGAGCGTTGACTCTAAGCCCGTGCGGTTGCCGTTGAAGGAATTCGAATTGCTGGAGATGTTTTTGCGCAACGCTGGCCGGGTATTGACCCGCGGGCAGCTCATTGACCGCGTATGGGGCAGCGACTACGTGGGCGACACCAAAACCCTCGATGTTCACGTAAAACGGTTGCGCGCAAAGATCGAGACCGATCCGGCGGCGCCCCTCGCGCTGGTTACCGTACGGGGTTTGGGCTACAAGTTCGAGTCATAGCGGGCCTGCGGGCGCCCCTTCGGCGGTGAGTTAGGCACCACCGCGCCCCTTTCCGTGGTGCGTACCTCACCGCCCCACCGCTGCGTAGGTCAGCGGCCCTGGTTCGCCACGGCCGCGATCGCTGCCTGCGCCGCATCTGGGTCGAGATAACGCCCGCCTCGGGTCGCGGGTTTGAGGTCCCCATCGAGCTCATAAAGCAGCGGGATGCCGGTCGGTACGTTGAGTCCTACGATGTCCTCTTCACTGATGCCGTCGAGGTGTTTGATCAGCCCCCGCAGCGAGTTGCCGTGCGCGGTAACCAATACCGTCTTGTGCGCAAGCAGGTCGGGCACAATGTGGTCATACCAGTAGGGCAGCATCCGGTCGACAACATCGGCAAGGCATTCGGTGCGCGGTAACAGCTCGCTGGGCAGGTCCCTATAACGTGGGTCGTGCGCCTGACTAAATTCGCTGTCATCATCCAGTGGCGGCGGCGGTTGGCTGTAGGAGCGGCGCCACAGCATGAACTGTTCTTCGCCGAATTCCTCTAACGTTGCCTTCTTGTCCTTGCCCTGCAGCGCACCATAGTGGCGCTCATTGAGGCGCCAGGAACGCCGTACCGGTATCCAGTGCCGATCGATGCCGTTCAGCACGATTTCGGAGGTTCGGATCGCGCGCCGCAGCAGAGACGTATGGTGCACATCGGGCAACAGCCCACCTTCACGCATCAACTGAGCGCCGCGGACCGCTTCGTCCACGCCGCGCTCGTTGAGGTCGACGTCGACCCAGCCGGTGAACAGGTTCTTGGCGTTCCACTCACTTTGGCCGTGGCGAAGCAGGATCAGGGTGTATTCGGTCCTCATAACCGCCGATCCTACTGGGCCCCGGCACAGCCAGCCGGTCAGCCGTTGTCGGCGCCGCGCTGTTCGCGGGCGATCTGGTTGAGTGCCTGAACGTAGCCGTCTTGGGACTGGCAGCCCGAAATCACATACCGACCCTCCACGATGATCGTCGGAACGGCGGTGATTCCCATTTCGCCGGCGGTCCGCACTTGCATCCGTACATCGTCGGCGTAGGCGTCGCTGGCCAAGATCGCATCGGCCGCGACGGGGTCGAGACCGGCCACGCCCGCGCGGGCAGCAAGCGTGTCGTTGTCGGTGATGTCCGCGCCTTCGAGGAAGTAGCCGCGCCACAACTCTTGGGCGAAGTCGCGCTGGGCCACGGCCGAACCGGTGGTCGCAGCCCAGGTCAGCATGCGGTGCGCATCGAAGGTATTACCGCGGGTGACCTCGTCAAAGTTGAAGTCAATGCCGGTGATCTTGCCGGCTGCTTCGACCTGGCCGAATATGGCGCGGACGGCGTCGATGCTGCCGAACTTTGCAGCCATCGTCGCCATCGCCGGTTCGGCCGTTGTTGGCGCGTCGGGATCGAGTTGGTAAGCGCGCAGCGCGATCTCGACGGCATCACCTGTGGCGATCGTGTAAACCGCGGCAGCCCGTTCGAAACGCGTCACACCCAGATAGCACCAGGGGCATACGACATCGGAAAAGATCTGAACCTTCATGGTGGGCATAACGTGGCGCCTCGGTGGAACATTCCTTCGTCCACACACAACCGGGTTCAGAAAAGAGCGACGGTCAGCGCAAGAGAGACCGCTGCAGCCACGACGGTCGAACAGGCCGAGAGGACGAATACGCGTGGCGGCACCGGGAACAGGGTTCGCACGTTCATCCCGAGGCCGAGACCAAACATGGCCGCGGCAAGAAGCAGCGTGGTGGCGACGTCGGCCGCGTTGAGCGCCTGGGTGGGCAGGAAGTCGGCGGTACGAATGCCCGCGGCGATCGCGAATCCGATCACGAACCACGGTATGAGCGGGGTCTTGCCGCTCGGGCGCTGCACGCCTGCGCCGTCGAGGTCGTCGCCGTCGAGGTCGCCGGCGAAGTCGTCGCCGTCGCTGTCGTCGTGTGAATCGCGGCGGCGAGCCGCGACGTAGGCGGCGGCAAGCAGCGCAACCCGACCCAGCTTGATCGTGGTAGCAATGGCAACGGCGGCAGCACCGGCGGTCGTCGCTGCTGCAACAACTTGCGCAACCTCATGGATCGAGGCCCCCGCCCATACGCCGACCTGCTGATCACTCAGACCCAGAAGACCTGCTGACAGCGGGAGGATCACGATCATGGCGCTGCCGAAGAGGGTGACCATCGCGATGGCCAGGGCGACGTCCTCGTTGCGGCGCCGGATGCCCGACTCAACGGCCGCGATGGCTGACGCACCGCAGATCGAGAAACCCGAAGCGATGAGTGTGACGAGCCCGCGTTCGACGCCGAGGCGGTCGCCAATGAAACAGGTGGCGCTGAAGGTGACCGCCACCGTCACGAAGATGACAACCAGACCGCGCGGACCGAGATCGATGATGTCCTGCAGTGGCAATCGCAGGCCCAGCATGACGACGCCGATGCGTAACAGCAATTTGGTTGCCGCCTGATGCCCGTTAAGCAGTGCATGCGAACGCAACGGCGTATTCACCACGATGGCGCCGAGAATCAATGCCACAAGCAGCGGACTGGCCAGCGGATAGACGCGACCGATCGCCAGCGCGATCAGGCCGGCAGTCAGTGGCGGTATCCATGCGGTAATGGCAGAGCTTCGTATGGCAGTTTGCATAGATCAAGTCTCGCGGCGCGTCGGCCAGCGCGGTAGAGGCCACATACGGCACAGGTCATAAGATGAAGTTATGACCATCGACGTCGAATCGCTGCGGCTACTGCTTGCGGTGCAAAAGCTCGGCAGCCTCGGCGCAGCCGCGCGCAGCCTGACAATCAGCCAACCCGCCGCCAGCGCCCGCCTCAGGTCGATGGAGTCGCGCTACGGGTTGACGCTGGTGCTGCGTTCTGCGCGCGGATCGGTGCTCACCGATGACGGCCAGGCCGTATGCACGTGGGCTGCGGATCTGATGGCCGAGCTCGATCGCGTCGAAGCCGGCCTCCAGGCACTCAGCGCGCGCCGCCGTGGCGACCTGCGTATCGCTGCAAGTCTCACGATTGCCGAATACCTGATGCCGCACTGGCTAGCAGAATTACAGCGCGAACTGCCCGACGTGCACGCGGGCTTGCGGGTCGTCAACAGCAGCGACGTCGTGGCGATGGTGCGCGACGGCCGAGTACAGATCGGGTTCATCGAAGGACCCAGCGTGCCAGCGGATCTGCGGACCAAACGCATCGGCACCGATCAGATCACCGTGGCGGTGCGGCCCGATCACCCGTGGGCCGGCGTCACCGAGCCGGTCGATGCGCGCCAACTCGCGGCAACGGCATTAGTGCTGCGCGAGCCCGGCAGCGGCACTCGCGAGACGTTCGTACGGGCGCTGAGAGCCGAGCCCACTGTAGCGTTGGAGGCCGGATCGACCAGTGCTGTTGTGGGGGCAGCGCGGGGCGGAGTAGGGCCCGCGGTCGTCTCCGAGGTCGCCGTACGGGCAGCTTTTGCCGACGGTTCCCTGGTCGAGGTGCCCGTTGAGGTGGACCTACGTCGGCCGTTGCGGGCGGTGTGGCGTGCTTCGGAGCGCTTGCGCTCCCCCGCCAGCGAACTCGTCGCTATCGCATCGCGCCCCCTCCAGACCTCAAGCCGATTGTAACGTCATCCGACGCGGTCGCCTGGCGAGCCTCAACAAGTCGCCTGGGCGCCGATGTGGATGACGTTATGCGTGCGGCGGGGCCGTGGCGGCGGTTTTTATGACGTTGGGCCGGTTTCGGAGCCGGCCGACGGCTTGAGGTGCTTGAAGGCTTCAAGGTTGCGCGTGGACTCACCGCGCGATTCGCGCCATTCCCATTCTTTGCGGATCGACGAGGCGAACCCGAGTTCGAGGATCGTGTTGAACGACTCGTCAGCATAGGTCAACACCGCCCCCAGCAACCGGTCGATCTCTTCGCCGGAGACCGCGTCGAGCGGCAGCCGCCCGTCGAGGTAGATGTCGCCCTCGTGGTCGACGGCAAAAGCAACGCCATACATCTTGAGGTTTCGTTCGAGCAGCCAACGATAGACAACGCGATGATTTTCATCCGGATTGCGCGCCACGAACGCATGGACGCCCAATGCGTGTTTGGCGATCTCGAGCCGGCATGCGGTTTGCAGTTTGCGAACCCCGGGCAGCGTCACTTCAAACACACCGGGCCTGTGTTCGGTGTAGTCGAGCTCGGCTTGATCCAGCGCGTCGATGATGATCTGACGGACCTCGGTCATGGCAACTCCCTCTCGTTCGCAGTACGTTCGCCACCGGCACGTTCGCCACCGGTAGGTTTGCCGCCAGCATGGTCGCCGATGGCGGCACGATAAACCTCCACGGTGCGCTCGGCAGTCACGTCCCAGCCGAAGCCCTCCGCATGATCGACAGCCTTCTGGCTCATCGAATCCCGGAGATCATCATCGGTCAGGAGTTGGTGCAACGCCCGCGCATAATCTTCGGGATCGTGGCCATCGACCAAAATGCCCGACACGCCATCGAAGACGGCGGTGATTAAGCCCCCGACCCGCGCCGCGACCACCGGCGTACCGCAGGCCTGGGCCTCGATGGCAACAAGCCCGAAAGATTCGTTGTATGAGGGCACGCACACCATCGTGGCGGCGGCATACCATTGTGCGAGGACGTCCTGGGACACCGTTGGCACGAACCGCACGACGTCCTCCAAACCCAGGTCGCGGGCGAGTTCGGCAAGCGCGGTGGGGTGTTCGAGGCCGGTGCCCGACGGTCCACCGACGACGACGACCTGCAGCGTATGACGCAACGCGGGGTCGATGTTCAAGATCTGCGCGGCTGCATTCAGTAAAATGTCGGGTGCTTTGAGCGGCTGGATGCGTCCGGCGAAGAGCAACACGTTGGCCGCGTCATCGATTCCGAGCGCAGCGCGTGCTTCACGCCGACGACCGGGACGGAACACGTCGAGATCAACGCCGGGATGCACAACGGCCACTCGGGCGGGCGCAGCGCCATACAGGTCGATCAGCTGCTGGGCCTCATCTTCGGTATTGGCGACCAATCGGTCCGCGAGACGCACGACCTCGTCCTCGCCCACGATGCGGCCGATCGGCTCAACGGAGTCGCCCCGCGCCATCGACGCGTTCTTGACCTTCGCCATCGTATGCATGGAGTGGACAAGAGGAACGTTCCAGCGCTCGCTGGCGACGGTACCGACCTGTCCAGAGAGCCAATAATGCGAATGGATGAGGTCAAAATATCCGGGACCGTTTTCGACTTCGACGCGCAACACGTCACGCACGAAGGAACACAACTGGGCGGGCAGGTCTTGTTTCAGCAGCCCTTCGAAGGGGCCCGCAGTGACATGGCGGACCGTGATGCCGGGGGCGGGCACAACGATCGATGGTTGGCGCGAATCGGTGGCGCGGGTAAAGATCTCGACCTCGATACCGCGAGCGGCCAGGCGCTTGGTGAGCTCCAGCACGTAGACGTTCATACCGCCTGCGTCGCCGCCGCCGGGCTGCTCGAGCGGAGAGGTGTGCGCACAGAGAACCGCAATCCGGCGAAGGGGTGGCGCAGTCACTTATCGATCTTCGCGCATACAGCCAAATGTTGCCCGCGCAGGTGGCCCGCTACCGAGTACAAGCCACCCTTCCCGATACATAGGCCAGTCCCCGCCGACACTGCGATATCGGCGGGGACCGTCATGTCAACTCAGACGTAGTCCTTGTACTTCTCCAAGAAACGAACGGGCTTGGACAGTGCGTCGCGACGGAACGGGTCTCCAAGTTCGCGGGTGCACATCACTTCGATGACCGTGGTCTTGCCCTCGTTCATCTGCATATCGATGGCCTGCTTGAGCGCCGCGCCGACGTTGTCGAGCTTGTCGACGACAATCCCCTCAGCGCCCATCGCCTGAGCGATCGCGGCGAAGCTCTCGTTCTCCAGTTCGCCGGCGACGAAACGGCGATTGTAGAAGTCGACCTGGTTTTTCTTTT
>JBBSRT010000090.1:0-7032 GCA_038242765.1 Propionibacteriales bacterium | reverse complement strand
GAGCCACAGCAAAGCCGCGTCGATTCCTTTTCGCTACTGACTTTGCCGGCAGCCAATTGATTCCCTCGATGCGGTCGCCCTTTTCGTAGGTCTTCCGGTAATAGTCGATATAGCTATTGCACCCTTCGCACTTTGGGTCCGAAGCCTGCTTGAGCGGTTTGACGTCGCCAGTGTTCGCCGCATAATTGAGCAACTCGATGTAGTGCTTCACGAACGCGACCGCACCCTCTTCGGAAGCCTCGCTGGCTTCGGAAGGCATGGAGGGGGCGGTGGCAGATGGAGCGGGCGTCGATGACTTGGCCGGCTCTTTTGGCTTCGGATCGCTGCTGCATCCACTCAACGCAAGCGCGCACGACAACGCGGCTGTGGCAATGAGTGCCTTTGACGCCATGCGATCCCCGATCACTTCGTGCCCATCAAACTATCGAGCGGATCGGCTCGTGTCAGCCCCTGCGATCAAATCTGTGGATAACTGGCGCGCTCAGACTCCGTCGCGCAGCGGGCGCCCCTGGTCGTCGTTGACACTGCCGACGAGCATCATGATGCCATCGATAAATGGCCAGAGAGCGCCGACACCACACGTGAAGAGCGTGACAAGCAACTGAGCAACTCCCATTGACGTGTGCCCGGTGTAAAACCGTCCGATGCCCAGCGGCACAAGGATCTGAAGCAGACCCGCGATGACCTTTGACTTGTCCGAAAAGGGGATTCCGGTGACCGGATGATAACCGTACGGTGCCTGCGGGTTGGCGCCATAGGCTCCATAGTTCGGCGGCGGCCGATACCCACCGCCTGGTGGTGGCGGCGGATAACCACCCGGTGGCGGCGGATAACCACTACCCGGCGGCGGCGGTGGCGGCGGATACCCACCTCCGGGTGCGCGCCCGGCCTCATCGGAAGGATCGTGGGGCTCGCCCGGATGCGTCATACCAGCACCTTAGAGGACCGCGCCGCCTTGGTTGCCAGGATCGACATGCGCATAGCGGTCAGCGACTATCTTCTTGCTTGTGGGTTTGACCGGGAACCTCTCTTCGATCATCACCATCAGCGCCGAAGCGGTGAAGATCGTCGAGACGATTCCGATCGACAAACCGAAAATTAGGGCAAGAGCAAAGTCAATCAGCGAGTCGCCCCCCAAGATCGCCAGTGCGCCCAGAATGAACAGCGCCCCCAAACTGGTGTTGATAGTGCGTGGAATGGTCGCAAGGATCGCCTCGTTTGCCGTCGGCCGCAAACGCGCAGTCCGATCCAAGGCCATGCGTTCTCGTATTCGGTCAAAGACGACAATCGTGTCGTTCACGGCTAGACCGATGATAGACAAAATGGCGGCCAGGAAGACCCCGTCGATAGATTTACCCCACCAAGCGAAAATGCCGACAACGGTGAGGACAACCGAGGAAAGCGACAGGATCGCTGCGGCAGCGAAAGTCCAGCGGAAGCGGAAGGTCAGGTACGCCAACTGAGCCATCACCGCGATAACGAAAGCGATAAGAGCCTTGTTTCGCAACTCTTTGCCCAAACTGGGCCCGATAAGTTCATCGCGTTGCTTTTCGACCGTGCCGCCGACCTTACCGATGGCCTTCTCTATCTTGACGGCTTCGTCGTTGGAGATCTGCTCGGTACGGACCGTCAAATTTTCGACCTTGGGATCGTTGCTGCCCGACGAATACTGGACGACCGCGTTCGGATAGCCTGCATCGCTGACGGCCTTGCGAGCGGCATTGACGTCAACTTTTTGGCTCGTTGAGTATTCGAGCACTCGGCCGCCCGTGAATTCGACGCCCAGGTTGAGACCGCGTACGACCAATCCGCCGATTGAAATGACGGCAACGGCGATCGTGATAACGATCCAGGTGCCGCTCCGTTTCATCAGGTCAGGGCCGCTTTCAGCGAGCCATTTGCGGATCCGGCCTTCACTAGCGATACCTGAGATTGCGGGATGCTTCTTGACAAACGAGGATCGCAGACTCCATTCGGCGAGCACTCGAGCAACTACCAGTGCCGAGAACATCGAGGCGATCGTACCGATGGTCAACGTGACGCCGAAGCCCTTCACC
Source organism: Propionibacteriales bacterium (assembly GCA_038242765.1). Classification (GTDB taxonomy): domain Bacteria; phylum Actinomycetota; class Actinomycetes; order Propionibacteriales; family Nocardioidaceae; genus JBBSRT01. The sequence goes on along the minus strand of JBBSRT010000090.1, from coordinate 4,975 downwards.
GGACCTGAAGCCAAGAAGAATAGCAGCGCGGCGGCAAGGATTGTGGTGACGTTGGAGTCGAGAATGGCGGTCCACGCCTTGTTAAAGCCAGTAGTCAGGGCGGGGGAGAGCCCCGCCTCGGGTCTGTCGGCAAACTCCTCCCGCGCTCGCTCGAAAACGAGGACGTTGGCATCGATTGCTAAACCGATAGCGAGAATGAAGCCCGCCAGACCCGGCAGCGTCAGGGTTGCTCCCAGCCAGATCAGCAGTCCGTACGAAATGAGCGAATATGCCGCGAGGCCGATGGTCGCCATCAAGCCCATAAGGCGATAAACCAAAAGAATGAAAAGCCCGGTCAGGATGGTGCCGATGATGCCGGCTTTGACCGAAGCAGAGATAGCCGAAGCGCCCAACGTTGGGCCAACGGTCCTCTGCTCGATGACCTTGACCGGCACCGGAAGCGCACCGCCCTTGATTAGGATGGCAAGATCGCTGGAACTCTTTTGGGTGAAGTCGCCACTGATCGAGGTGCTCGATCCGGCGCCTTGGCACAACTCGGGCTGGACAGCGGGGGAGGAGATGATCTTCTTGTCGAGGACGATCGCGATGCGCTGGCCGCCCTCCTGGTTGGAGCAGGCACTCGCGACGAGCTGTTTCCAGTCTTGTGCACCGGGCCCGTTGAAGTCGACGTTGACGACCCACTGGCCGATGCTTTGCTGAGGTTGGGCATTGATCGCATTCTTGACGCCATTGCCGTCGAGGATCGTCTTGCCCAAGAGAAGCGGATTCTTTTCCTCGTCGGGCAAAATGATCTGCCCGTCCTCGGGTTTTACCGCCTTCGGATCCTGGACGGGTTTGATCACCTCATGGAACGACAACTGTGCGGTCTTGCCGATCACTTCTGCAGCTTTGCGCGGATCCTGCACGCCGGGCAATTCAACGATAATCCGGTTTTCACCGGAGCGGGCAAGCGTCGGCTCGGACACACCGAGCGCGTCGACGCGACCACGCAAGACGCTGAGTGCGCGGTCGGTGGATTCGGCATTGGCCTGGACACGTTCGGTGCTCTGGGTCTCCAGGACGATTTGCGTGCCGCCCTTGAGGTCAAGACCCAGTTTGGCGCTCGACGTGAGGGCCAGGAAGAGAGCGACGCCGATGACCAGCAGCGAGGCGAGGGCGCGCCATAGGGGAGCACGGTTGGACATGGGTTTCCTTGACAGAGAGAAGGTATGGGGCGTGGCGGCTGATCAGGCCGGCGGCGCCCGTCCTGCTGCTACCGGAGCGTCACGCGGCGTATGCAACCGAGCGACCGCAGGCGTTTGTCCGGGTTCGAAATCGGGGGCACTCCACCGAAGCGCAGCGGCCATACCGGTGGGGTAGTTGCCAACGTCTACGAAGCCATCATCGGTCTGCGGTGTTGCGCTGACCGTTCGGATCTGCATCGCGGTGGTCTGCTGGGCAGCGGCCAGATCCGTGCGAGCGAGGGCTATATCCGCTTGTTTGGCGCTCGGTGCGGCGACTGCACCGATGCCCATGCACAGGATCGCGAAGACGGCGCCGACCAAAGCGGTCAGGGCGCGGCGCAAGGCGATCGGAAATGGCATCGGTCGAGTCTAACCGACCGACGGTAGCGTGGGTCACATGGAAGACATGCGATTTCGCCCGTTGGGCTCCAGTGACCTTTCCGTCTCGGTTGTCGGCGTCGGCTGCAACGCCTTCGGCTCGCGCATTGATGCCGAACAGACCCGAGCGGTCGTTGATGCGGCGATCGATGCAGGCATCAATTTCTTTGACACCGCCGACACCTACGGTTTGGGTGACAGCGAGTCACTGCTCGGCAAGGCGTTGGGGTCGCGGCGTTCGGACGTGGTCGTGGCCACCAAATTCGGTATGGACATGCACGGAGCCTATGGAATCGACGCCGGACCACGCGCCGCACGCACCTATATGCGCCGCGCTGTGGAAGAGAGCCTACGCCGCCTGGAGACCGACTACATCGACCTCTATCAACTCCATACGCCCGACCGAGCGACGCCGATTGAGGACACCCTCGGTGCGATGACCGAGTTGGTCGATGAGGGCAAGGTCCGCCACATCGGCTGCTGCAACTTCGCCTCTTGGGAGCTCGTTGATGCGGCAGCGGTGGCCAAAACGTGGAACTTCCGCCCATTCGTCACTGCGCAGAACGAGTATTCGCTCTACAACCGCAAAGCCGAGGACGAGCTCGTGCCCGCCGCCGAACATCTTGGTGTCAGTGTGTTGCCCTACTTCCCGCTCGCGTATGGGTTGTTGACCGGCAAATATCAGCGCGATCAACCCGCACCCGAAGGCAGCCGGTTGGCCAACGACAATCAGCGGGCTCGTTTTACCGGTGCCGACTGGGACCGCATCGACGCGTTACAGACCTATGCCAAGGAACGTGGGTTGTCGCTGCTGGAAGTGGCCATTGGTGGCCTGGCTGCCCAACCGGGCGTCGCGAGCGTCATCTCGGGCGCAACGAAGCCCGAGCAAATCGTCGCCAATGTCGAGGCCGGCGCCTGGGTTCCCAGCGAGGATGACATGGCGGCCCTGCGTCACCTGCGGGTCGACGATGAGTTCTCGTACCGGTCGTTCGCGCCGCGCAAGGTGTGAGTGGGCGGTCGCGCAGCAGGAGCGGTAAACCCCACATTGCCGGGGAAGCGTCGGGCTGGGAGCGCCTCACGGCGCGTGGCCGCTCATAGCGGCTAATTTTGGGACCCGGGGCTACCGCAGCCCGACGCTGCCGTCGCGGTGAGGCGACGGTGTCACCTTGCGGCAACGTGCACCACCCTAACTCAATTAGGCAAGAATTCCAGCGCGTTCGAGCTCTGCAGCGCCATGTAAAGAACGTGCTGTTTCGACGAGCCGTGCGGCGCTGTCGGCATCATCCACCTCGAGGTGCGCTCGCCCCACGCCGACCAAATGCGCAAACGCGGCAGCACGATCGAGGGTGATGTCGAAATCGGAGCCGACGATGCCGCGTATGACGGTGTCGACGAGCCCGATGACTTCCTGGGGTCCCGGTGGATCGACTACGCCGGCCAGCACCTCGTGGACGGGCGAAAACCGTTTGCCGGCGGCGAACTCACGCGCCGCCTGTGCGCTCTGGCGATAAACCCACGTACGCAACGCATACAGCCGCCACAATGCTCCAGGCAACGAATCCGACGGCGCGTTGGCCCACAGTTCGGCGATCGTGGACAATCCCTCCGATTCGGCCAGATGCAGCACTCGGTCGACGAGCAACTGATCTGCCTTGTCCAGCGGGCCACGTACCAGCAACGTGGCGATGCGTTGCCCGGCGGCGCTCGGCTCGGTGGGATCGATGTGGGCCGGTAACGCCTCAAAGAGTTCACTGCCGGGCAGTGAAGGCTTTTTGAAGTCGCCCATGCTCAGGCGATCGCTTCGTAGATAGCGCTGATGTAGGCATTGCTGCGCGTTGAACCGATGAGGCCGCCACCCATGTTGTTCATCACGTAGGCGATGGTCATGTGGTTGTCGAGATCGTTGACGATCATTGATCCACCATAACCGCCCCAAAAACATTTGCGGCCATTTGGCACGCCCGAAACGCTCTCCAAAAGCGGGAGCGCATAGCCCAGACCGAACGCAAACTCAGCAAGAAGCACGAGATCGGGCCCATGGGATTGCCGATTGAAGATCTTGTCGATCGTTGCCGGTGATAGCAGACGGACGCCGTCGAACTCGCCACCGTGGGAGACGACCGCTTGAGCACGCGCAACGGAGCGGGCGTTGCCCTGACCGTTTGCGCCACCGATTTCGGCCTCGCGCCATTTGTCGGTCCAGGTCGCCTTCGCGTGCAGCCGTGGACCGTTGAATGCCTTGACCACAATGCTGTGGGAATCTGCTTGGGAAAGGTCCAACGGCAACCGCCGTGGAGGCACCACATTCGACACGCGGCTCGCTTCCGAGGAGGGTAGGCCGATGTGGAAGTCGGCTCCCATGGGTTTGGCAACCTCGGCGGCAAAGAACTCACCGACGGTCTGATCGCTGATGCGGCGAACCACGGCATTGATCAGATGACCGAAGTTGATCAGGTGGTATCCCGAGGCGTTGCCGGGCTTCCACCACGCGGCCTGCGCTGCAAGCATCGCGGCCGACTTCTCGAGGTCATAGATGTCGTCGAGAGTGACCGGTTGTTCCCACGCGGGCACGCCCGAGGTGTGTGACAACAGGTGCCGGACCTCGATTTCGGTTTTGCCGTTCGCAGCGAATTCGGGCCAATAGTGTGCGACCCGTTGATGTGGATCGAGTTCGCCGCGATCGATGAGAATGAGCGCACACAGGGTCACCATCGTCTTCGTGATCGACCACGTGTTGGTGATTGTGTGCTCCGTCCACGGTGACTGCATCGCCGGGTCGGCATGGCCGCCCCAGATGTCAATCACCGTCCGGCCGTCCTTGATAACGGCGATCGAGGCGCCGAGCTCTGCACCTGAATCGATGTTGGTTGCCAACGCGTCGGCAACCGGTGCGAAACGGTCGTCGAGTGTGCCGCTGATGTCAGCCATACGCCGACCCTAGCGCGGTGATCTAGACCTTCGCGGGCACCTTGGGTGTCGACTTCGCACCGGAAAAGAACAGGATCATCACCGGGATGATGTATGCCGTCCATGCGCCGACCTGCAGCCATGAGGGGTTGGGTTGGAAGTTCACGGTGCCCTTGAGCAGGGTTCCATACCAACTGTCGGGCGGGATGACCGACGTGACGTCGAAGGCGCGATTGGCAAAGCCGGGCAAAATTCCGGCTTCCTGAAGGTCGAAGATGCCGTAGGCGAGGACGCCGGCGGCTACGACGATGAGCAGTGCACCGGTGATGGTGAAAAATTTCGACAGGTTGATCTTCAGTGCGCCGCGATAGATGAGATAGCCCAGGACGACAGCCACGGCAATGCCGGCCAAAGCTCCAACGAACGGCCCGCTGGTGGTGCTGCCTACGATGGTCGACCACAATATT
>JBBSRT010000089.1:0-7093 GCA_038242765.1 Propionibacteriales bacterium | reverse complement strand
TGCCATCGGCATCGCCGCCCGCGAAGAGCTCGACAACCTGACGTTCGTGATCAACTGCAACCTTCAGCAACTCGATGGCCCCGTACGAGGCAACGGCAAGATCGTTCAAGAACTTGAATCGCAGTTCCGCGGTGCCGGCTGGCATGTCATCAAGGTGTTGTGGGGCGGTAAATGGGACGACCTGCTGGCTCGCGACATGGACGGCGTTCTGGTCAATCAGATGAACCGCACCCCCGACGGCCAATTCCAGACGCTGTCGGTCGAATCCGGCGCCTACAACCGCGAGAAGTTCTTTGGCGCCGACCCGCGACTGCTCAAGATGGTTGAGCACCTCTCGGATGAGGAGATTGAACGACTCCCCCGCGGCGGCCACGACTATCGCAAGGTTTACGCAGCCTTCAATGCGGCCGCCAAGCACACCGGACAGCCGACCGTCATCCTGGCCCATACGGTCAAAGGCTGGTCAATCGAGACCTTCGAGGGCCGCAACGCGACCCATCAGATGAAAAAGCTCACCAAAGACGACCTCAAGCAGTTCCGGACACGTTTGCGGATTCCGGTCACCGATGAGCAGATCGATCACAGCGACATTGCGCCCTATTATCACCCGGGCAACGATTCCGAAGAGATCCAATACATGCTTGCGATGCGCAAAAAGCTGGGCGGTTCGCTGCCCAAACGCGTCCTTCGAGCCAAACCTCTCGTGTTGCCCGGCGACGACGTGTATGCCGCGCTCAAAAAGGGCTCGGGCAAACAAGAGATCGCCACCACAATGGCTTTCGTACGACTATTGCGCGATCTGATGCGTGACCCGGGTGTCGGTGAGCGCATTGTGCCTATCGCCCCGGACGAATACCGCACGTTCGGCATGGACTCAATGTTCCCAACCGCGAAGATCTACAGCCCGCACGGCCAGACCTACGAATCGGTCGACCGCAAACTGCTGTTGGCTTACAAACAGTCGGTTTCTGGACAACTACTCCACGAGGGCATCTCCGAAGCAGGTGCCGTCGCCTCGGCAACCGCGGCCGGCAGCACCTACGCCACGCACGGCGAGTGGATGATCCCGGTTTACGTATTTTATTCGATGTTCGGTTTCCAGCGCACCGGTGACTCGATCTGGGCAATGGTCGATCAGATGGCTCGCGGTTTTCTCATCGGCGCGACCGCGGGACGTACCACGCTCACCGGCGAAGGTCTGCAGCATGCCGACGGCCACTCGCCGCTGTTGGCCCAAACCAACCCGGCTGTCGTTTACTACGATCCGGCCTACGGCTTTGAGATCAGCCACATCGTCCAGAGCGGCATGCAACGCATGTACGGCCAAAGCGAAGACCATCCGAACGGCGAAGACGTGATCTTCTACCTGGCCACCTACAACGAGCCGATCGTTCAACCCGCCGAACCAGACGGTCTTGATGTCGAAGGCCTGCTCAAAGGCGCCTATCTCTATCAACCGGCCGCCGAGGGTGACGGACTCAAGGCACGAATCATGGCCTCGGGGGTTGCCGTCCCCTGGGCGCTGGAGGCGCAGGGAATCCTGCTCAAGGACTACGGCGTCCACGCCGACGTGTGGTCGGTCACCTCATGGAACGAGCTCGCTCGCGATGCGGTCGGCGCCGAGAAGTGGAATCTGAACCACCCAGGTGAATACAGCCGGATGCCCTACATCACCCAGCGGCTGATGGATTCCGACGCGGTGACCGTGGCAGTGAGCGACTACATGCGCGCGGTGCCCGACCAGATTGCGCGGTGGGTGCCCGGTGACTGGCAGTCCCTTGGCACAGACGGGTTCGGTTTTTCCGACACCCGCGATGCGGCCCGCCGCAAGTTCCAGATCGACGCCGAATCCATTGTCGTAACCGTTTTGCAAAGCCTGTCGGCGCGATCGCTGGTGGACTCGAAGACCGTCCGCGAGGCATTCGAACGGTTCGCGATCGACGACCCGACCTCGGTTGCGAAAAAACCCGGCGAGGAACCACAAAACTAGGCCAATTCGGCCGACAGGGACACCATAGCCATCGCCCCACTAAGATGTTGACATGCGTCGTTGGCCCTACACCTTTGCGGTAGTCCTGTCCGCATCGGTCGGGCTGACAGCGATCGTTGCCTCCCAGATCCTTGATTTGCCGATCCGTGACCCCGACGGGTTCCTGGGCCCCTCCTATGTGCGGCTGCCGTTGATCGTCATCATGTTCTTCGCTGCGGGCATCATCCCCTCGGCGGTCAAGCGTGGCGGCTGGGTCCAAATCAAGGCCTCCATACGGCAAACGATTAAGGAAGACTGGACACTCAAGAGACTGGTTTATGTCTCCTTCGGGCTTGGCTCGTTTTATGCCTGCTATGTGAGTTATCGCAACCTTAAGAGTTTTTTGCCGGTAATCCGCGAAGGCACCCTCGACGACACCTGGATGCTCAAACTCGACCACGCGCTGACGTTTGGGCACAACCCGGGTACGATCCTGCACGACCTGCTGGGTACCGGTATCGCAGCACACATTCTTTCCACGGCCTACATCAGTTATCTGATGTTGATTCCTGTCACCCTGGGCGCTTTTCTTGTGTGGGGCCGCGACCTCAGCATCGGAGCCTGGTATGCGACCGCACTGAGCATCAACTGGGTGCTGGGCGTGATCAGCTACTACATGATCCCGACCCTGGGGCCCGCATTCGCCCAACCGCAAAGCTATTGGGAGCTGCCCGAAACAGGCGTGACCGCCCTGCAACAAAGCCTGTTCCGAGCACGTGTCGACGTGCTTGCCGACCCTTGGGCCAGTGAAAAAATCCACGGCGTTGCCGGTTTCGCCTCGCTGCATGTCTCGGTCGTTTTCACCGCCTGCCTGTTCTTTGAACAAGCCGGCATGAAGGCCATCGTGCGCATCGGCGGCTGGGTTTTCTTTGTCGTCACCGTGTTGGCCACCATCTATTTCGGTTGGCACTACATCGCCGACGACGTGGCCGGCGTCCTCATCGGCTGGATAGCAGTCACCGTCGGAGCCTGGGCCACCGGCAACCGCGGCCGAAGACGAAGGCAATACAAGGACCACGCCGATGGGCCCGACGTCCTGACCAGCGCAGAAAACCCTTAACCCAAGGCAAACAACACCACGACGGTGTCCGAGCTGGCCCAGCGGATCCACTAGGATCTTGGAGTGCCCACCACCGAAGCAGTCCAACAGCAGCTGAGGGGCATCCTCGTGCAGGTTGTGGACTGTGCGCCCGGCGATGTGGTGCCCACAGCGCGCCTCGGCAAAGACCTCGGGGTCGACTCCCTCTCCATGGTCGAAATATGCGAGAAGCTCGGCCAGGACTTCGATGTCTACATCAGTGACGGGGCGATCAACTCCATGGTCACCGTAGATGATGCGATCCGCTCGATCACCGAGCACGATGGCTCTCAAGCGCCGCCGGCCGCCGTACCTCGCACAGCCCCGCCGGCATCGTCAACTCAGACGCTGTTTGGCGACATCTCATCGGACGAACTCGACGCAAAGAAGCGCCACGCGTGGCTTATGGTCGCCCGGATGGTTATCGCGGGGCTGGCGATCGGCCTCGTGCTTGCCTTCGCCGGGGTCGCCCTCATCAACGCCAGCGGCATCAAAGACATCGAGCCGCCGTCCGCCGCTCCCACTACATCGGCCCCCGAAGCGACGACGGCCGCCCCCAAGCCTTCACCCACCGCCACCCCGTCACCGACCGAAAAAACCGAGGCTCCGCCCACACTGTCCGCCGAACCGACCTCGGCATCCCCTGGCGAACAAATCGTGTTGGAGGGCACCTTCGAAAAAGCCGGCGACGGCGCCACCCTGCAGGTGCAGATCAAGGACCCGGGCACTAAATGGGACATTTTTCCAGTCACCACCAAGACCGGCGCCTACGGCGAATTCCGCACTATCGTACGCACCACCCGCACCGGTAAGCGCCAATTCCGGATGCTCGACACAGCGACCGACAAGACAACACCCGCGGTCACCGTCACCATCGGTTGAGCTGGTCAAATCACCTGGTGCAGCCAACGCACGGGTGCTCCTTCGCCGGCATGGCGGAACGTTTCGAGTTCGTCGTCCCACGCGTGACCCAGAAGTTCGCGCAATCCGATTTCGAGGGCGATCTCGCCGCGGGCCGACTTGACCATACAGGCCTTGATGCGGTCTTCGGGGATCAGAAAGTCGCCATGCGGACCGGTCAATGCGTGGAAGATGCCCAGCGTGGGAGTGTACGAATAGCGACAACCCTCGCTGGTCTGGGTTGGCTCTTCAGTCGCTTCGAAACGCACCAGGTCCCAGCCGCGCAGCGCCGATGCCAACTTCGCCGCGGTGCCCACGTCGGCTTGCCACGAGATCTCACAACGGTAGGTACCGTTTTCGGCCGGTTGGGGCAGCCAGTCACAGTCGACGGGCATCCCAAGGACACCGGAGGCGGCCCACTCGATGTGTGGACAAATCGCCGACGGTGCGGAGTGGACGAAAAGCACGCCCCTTGTAACCGGACTCATGGTGCCTCCCTGTTCGAGTCTCGCCTTCCCCAGCGCTCTCGATAACAGATGGAAACACCTTGCGTGTCCTATTGTGCCTTAGAAGTCGCAGTTGTCACAAGATTGCGAAAATTCGTCAGGCTGATAGACATGACACATGGCTACCAACGTACACAAAAATGACGACAAGAACCGGTTTGAGATATCGGTCGATGGCGAGTTAGCCGGTTATGCCGACTACACGCTAGAAGACAAGACCTACGTGATGCTCCACACCGAGGTCTTCGACCGATTCGGCAGATCGGGAGTCGGCTCACAACTGGTAGTCGAATCGCTCAAGATCATCCGCGAGGAGGGCGGCCAGGTGCTGCCCCACTGCCCGTTCATTCCCACGGTGATCACCAAGCATCCCGAATTCATAGAACTCGTGCCCGAATCCGAGCGGTCTCGTTTTGGGTTGTCGGTCACCGAAGCGGGCAAGTCATGATGCGCGTCGCCATCGCCGGTGGCCACGGCCAGATCGCCCGACATCTCCAACGACGCCTCGTCACCGACGGCCATACGAGCACCGCACTGATCCGCAACCCCGAGCACGCCGACGAAGTGCGCTCTGCCGGATGTGAGCCGGTGGTCATGGATCTCGAAGAGGCCACCGTTGATGAGTTGGCCGACGTACTCACCGGCCATGATGCGGTGGTGTTCGCCGCCGGAGCTGGTCCCGACAGCGGCCCTGAGCGCAAGAAGACTGTCGACCGCGATGGAGCCATTCTGCTGGCCGATGCCGCTCTTGCCGCCGGTGTGCGCCGTTATGTGATGGTCTCCTCGATGGGAGCCGATGATGGTGATCGTGCATCGGTTGACCAATTCCAGATTTATTTGGTTGCTAAAGGTGATGCCGACCGTGCGGTGCGCGAAAGCGGACTCGACTCCACGATCGTGCGGCCCGGCGGGCTGACCAATGATGAGCCGACCGGAAAAGTAGAGGCCGGAGCATCGACGGATCGGTCGCAGATCCCGCGTGCTGACGTCGCGGCGGTGTTGGAGGCGTGCTTGCTGGACGACTCGACCGTGGGCAAAACCTTTGAGGTCATCAGCGGCGAGACGCCGATCACCGACGCGGTTGCTGCTGTTTGACGTCTTGTCGAGCCCGCCTCCATGCCACAAAGGCGGCGACAACGGCGATCACCAGCGGCAACGTCCAGGCTGGAATGCCTGCAAACCAGCCGGTCATCGTTTGCTGCACGCTGACCTCCAGATCGCTGGTGTCGCCCATGCCGAACACGCCGGTGATGCCCGAGGTGCCGTCGAAGCGCAAGAAGAGCACGCCGATGGCAATGAACATGATTCCGGAAATTAGGGCGGTGGTATGCACATGGATCGGGCCCCAGGACAGGACCCGTCCGCGAAGAAGTCGACGGTTGCCCAAATCGAATCGATCCCACAGCGCGGCAAGCACAAACAGCGGTGCGGCCATCCCGAGCGCATAGACCGCCAAGAGCAGGGCGCCACCGATCGGCGACCGCTGCGTCGCGGCCATCGTCAAGATCGCACCGAGAACTGGTCCCGAACAGAATCCAGCTAGTCCATACACCGCTCCGAGCATCAGCGTCGACAGCCAGCTGGAGCGGCCGGCCGCATTGGAGCCGGCCCAACCCTGAAGTTTATTGGCAAACGGCATCGCAAAGCTGCGACCAAGGAGCTGGAACACACCCAGGCCGATGATGGTCCACCCGGCGGTCGCTATCAGAAGCGCACGATGTCCGTAGAAAAGCGATGAGGCCGCGCTGGCGCCGGTGCCCAGCGGCACCAAGGTGATCAACAGACCGCAATAGAAGACCGTAGTGCGCAACAGCAGCGTCGTCCGACTTGCAAAGGCATAGGCGAAAAACGAGGGCAACAGCATCGCGCTGCACGGTGACAAAAGCGCCAGGACTCCAGCGGCGAATGCTGCGAGGAGTCCGACTTCGCTCATTTCGCTTCGTCCGCGGCGCTCTCGATCGCTTTTTCGAACTCGCCGATCGGCTGTGCTCCGATGAGTGGATCACCGTTGATCAGAAAGGCCGGTGTGCCGTTGACGCCAATCTTCTGACCTTCCTGGAAGTCAGCCTGAACGGCGGTCGACACCGCATCGGAGTTCATGGTCTTGCGGAACTCCGCAACGTCGAGGCCAAGCTCCTTCGCTAGGCCGGCAAGGAACTCTTCGGTCAGTGCCCCACTGTTGGTTGGCTGCGGGTCTGCGTAGAGCGCATCGTGATATTGCCAGAACTTACCTTGATCGGCCGCAGCCCGGGCAGCCTTGGCAGCATAGGTCGACTCGGTGCCCAAATAGGGGAAGTCTCGCCATTCAATCCGTACTACTCCTTCATCGACATATTTGTTGATGAGCGCCGGCGCAGTTTCCCTGGCAAATTTGCCGCAGAACTGGCATTGGAAATCTGAATACATGATCATGACCACCGGCGCGTCGACATCGCCGCGGGCCTTGGGGTCGTTCGGTGTGCGGCGCGCCAGGTCGGCGAAGGGATTGGACTCACCGCTTGTCCGTTGGGCGCCCTGGTTGGGAGTCTCCGCGGGTTTCCCCGCGCCCGAAACCGTGAACATGATGCCGGCAACAAGTGC
>JBBSRT010000088.1:0-7323 GCA_038242765.1 Propionibacteriales bacterium | reverse complement strand
AGTTCGGCGCATCGCCCGGTGAAGGTGCCGGTGCGTGTCGGCGTCATGTCGAACGAGTTGACCTTGCCCGGTATGACGTCAAGTTTGAAATAGAACTCCGGAACCCAAAAGGAGTGGATGACGTCGGGGCTCTTGAGGTCGAAGCGTACGGATTCGCCGACCGGCAGATAAAGGTCTGTGGGGTCTTCGGGGATGCCATAGTCGAAGACGTCGTCTCCGCCGGTGGCGTCTTCATTGAGATAGTTGAAGGCCCATTGCCACTTGCTGCCCACGACGGTGATCGTGTGGTCGGGGTTGTCGACCTTTTCGAGCATGCTGTTTTGGGACGAAACCGTGTGGAAGAACAGGATCGATACGGCGATGACGGGTGCGATCGTGTAGAGCGCCTCGATCGGCAGGTTGTAACGCACCTGGTCGGGGACCTCGTCGTCGGAGCGGCGCCGGTAGCGAATCATCGACCAGATGATCAAACCGAACACGAGCAAGAAGACCACGAGACCGGCGATCCAGGCGCCGAGCCACATGTTCCACATGGCTTGCGAGCGATCGCTTGCCGCGACCGGCAACGCCAGCCTGGCAAGGTCGCTGTCAGCATCTGGCGCACAGCCACTTACTAAAGCGATAGTGAAAGCGATTAACGCCAACTTCGTCCGACCCACGGGGCGCCTTTCTGGCTTGAGACAGGCAATTGATGTCAGATGCAGACTACTCCAGCGCACTGTCAACCCTGTGGTGAGGTAGCCCTGTGTCGGCCACCGGAGTCGCCGTCGAGTTGCAGTGATGCCATGACCTCTTCGCAAGCCGGTGCACCATAGGCGGTGGTGAGCCGTTTTGCGAAGTCGACGGGCTGCACTTCGTATTCCTGTGTGCCCTTGGTCTCGACAACACTGGCCGCAATGGTGCATCCGACCTGGGCTGCGCGCTCATGACTGAGGCCGCATGCAACAGCAGCCAGGAAGCCGGCGCGGAAACTGTCGCCGACGCCGGTAGGATCGACGGCCACGATGTCAGCGATTGCCGCGACCTCAATGACCTGACCATCACCAGTATGGACGCGTACGCCGTCAGCGCCGTGCGTGACGATGCGGGTTCCGACGTGCGACTGCACCTCGGTGGCAGCCCAGCCGGTCTTCTGCTCAATCAACGCGGCTTCATAATCGTTGCTGAACAAATAGGTCGCACCGTCGATGAGGTCGCGTATGAGGTTTCCGTCGGCCCACGCGAGTTGTTGTGACGGGTCGGCAGCAAAAGGTAGCCCGAGTTGCCGGCAGGCGTTCGTGTGCCGAACCATCGCCTCAGGGTCATCGGGGCCGATGAGTACGAGGTCGAAGCCGCCATTGGCAGCGCTGAGCGCCGCCAGGTCGATGTGCCGGGCATCGGCCATCGCACCGGTGTAGAAGGTGACGAACTGTGCATGCGCCTCGTCGGTGGTGATGGTGCAGCGCGCCGTGTGCAACGTCGGCGAGACATGGACGTCGTCGCAATTGACCCCCGCCTCGGTCAACCATTCGCGATAACCCAGGTCGTCGAAGTCCTCGCCTACCGAAGCCACGAGGGTGGATTGCTGACCCAGCGCGGCGAGCCCGAACGCGATGTTTGCCGCGCACCCGCCACGACGTACATCAAGGTCGTCGACCAAAAACGACAACGCGATCTTGTCGAGCTGATCGGGCACCAACGAGTCGGCAAATCGTCCGGCAAAGGTCATCAGGTGGTCGGTGGCAACCGACCCCGCCACTGCTATGTTCACCGCGTCAGATTAGTGGAAGGAGTCGCCGCATGCACAAGAGCCCGTCGCCGCGGGGTTGTCGATCGTGAAACCTTGCTTCTCGATCGTGTCGACAAAGTCGATCGTGGCGCCACCCAGGTAGGGAACGCTCATCCGGTCGACCACGACGGCAACGCCGTCGAAGTCGCGTTTTTCGTCGCCATCGAGGGTGCGCTCATCGAAGAACAGTTGATAGCGAAGACCTGAACAGCCACCGGGCTGGACGGCGATGCGAAGTGCCAAATCGGTGCGGCCCTCTTGCGCCAGCAAACTTTTGACCTTGGCTGCGGCTCCGGAGGTGATGTTGACTCCGGTCGCGACGGTCTCGGTCTGCTCAGAAGTGCTGTCGACAGTCATGATTTGTTCTCCCGATGATTGTGGGTCGTTCCGGGTTCAACAACGCTCCCGGCGATTATGCGTGTGCGCCCATCGTACGCGCCGTTAAAAAGACCACGTACGGGCGACGCGCGCGGCAAGGTTCTCGAGGGAGGCATGCGGATCGCTCAGCGCGGTTTCGGCTCCGACGAGGTCGACCATCGAGTATGCCGATTCGACCCCCATGGCGCGCATTTCTCGCGAACCGACGGTGACGTTGCCGGCAATGACGATGCAGGGTCGTGCAGCGCCAGCAGCGCGCTGTGCCACACCATAGACGACCTTGCCATCGCGTGAGGAAAAGTCGTAGGTGCCTTCTCCGGTGACCACGAGGTCGACGCCCGCGGCCAATTCGTCGATGCCGGCCGCATCGGCGACGAGGTCGATGCCCGAGATGACCGTCGCTCCCAGCAGCATGAGCGCAAACCCCAGACCGCCTGCGGCGCCGGCACCTTTGCGGTCGGCGATGCCACGTTGTGAGGGCGTCGGCCCGCACGCGGCGACCACTAGATCATCCAAAAGCGCATCAACGCGTTGGATTCCGTCGTCGTCGAGTCCCTTTTGCGGACCGAATGCCTTGGTCGCACCGAACATTCCGAGCAGACCGATGCCCACGTCGCTGGCGGTGTCGATACGCAGACCGGCAAGCCTCTCGCGGGCCGGACTGAGGTCGATCGGGGTGATGCCGACCAATGCTTCGGGACCGCGATCCAACGGAACATCGGCTGTGGCACCAAGCGCAGCCAGCAGACCTGCTCCACCATCGTTCGTGGCGCTGCCGCCCAGGCCGACGATGATGCGGCGTGCCCCCGCATCGCGAGCGGCAAGCAGTGCTTGTCCGACTCCATAGGTAGTGGCCTCAAGCGGCCGACGGTCATCGACCAGGTCGAGTCCGCAGGCCTGAGCGCTTTCGATATAAATGGTGTCGCCCGCTTCAAGCAGCGACAACGGCACGTCGCCGCCCAATGGGCCGCGCACCGAAGTCGCCAAAATCTGTCCGCCGAGGGCCTCGTGGAGGACGCTGACAAACCCGGGGCCGCCATCGGCCATGGGTCGTTCCACCACCTCGTCGTCGGGTTTGCGTCGTCGCCATCCAGTTGAGATGGCGCGGGCGGCTTCGACTGCGGTCAGCGTGCCGGCGAACTTGTCGGGTGCGACAAGGACCTTCATACCGTCATCGCAGTGCCTGTTCGGCCGCGGCGAGCAGGACGCATGTCGTCAGCCCTTCGATGGCTGCGGCGACATCGTCCACTGTCGGCAGGGTGGGAGCGATACGGATGTTGCGGTCCTCAGGGTCATGGCCGTAGGGGTATGAGGCTCCTGCCGGAGTGAGGGCGATGCCGGCTGCTTTGGCGAGTTCGACTACGCGCGACGCTGTACCGGGCATGACGTCAAGACTGACGAAGTAGCCGCCCTTGGGTTTGGTCCACCGTGCGACCCCGTGGTCCCCCAGGCGTTGGTCGAGGATCGATAATACGATCTCAAACTTTGGGGCGATGATCTCGCGGTGCCTGGCCATCAGGCTGCGCACGCCTGCCGCGTCCTTCAAGAACATGGCATGTCGCAGCTGGTTGACCTTGTCGGGGCCGATCGAAGCTTTGCCCAGGTGCGCGAGGTACCACGCAACATTGGCTGGCGACGACGCGAAAAAGCCCACACCGGCACCTGCGAAGGTGATCTTCGAAGTGGAGGCATACATGAAGACCCGGTCGGGGTGTTGACCGGCAGCAGCCAGCGAGATCGCATCGGCCGACTTGGTTTCGACATCGGTTATGTGGTGCACCACATAACCGTTGTCCCAAAAGATCCTGAAGTCCGGCGCAGCGGTCGGCATCGAGGTGAGCGCGGCGGCGACCTCGGCCGAGCAGGTCGCTCCCGAGGGGTTGGCGTAGGTCGGCACCATCCAGATGCCTTTGATTTGCGGGTCGGCCTCGACCAGCTGGCGGATCGTATGGACGTCCGGCCCGTCATCGTTGCTGGGCACCGCAATCATCTCGATGCCGAACTCCTCGCACAGCGCAAAGTGCCGGTCGTAGCCGGGCACCGGGCACAAAAACTTGACCGACTTCTCCTTGCTCCACGGCCGCGGCGAGCCGGTCGTACCGTGCAGGAGGCAATAGACGAGGGTGTCGTGCATGATTTGCAGACTCGAGTTGTTGCCGGCGACCAGTTGGTCGATCGGCACGCCGAGAAGGTCGGCAAAGATCGAGCGGATCTCGGGCAGTCCTTTCAATCCGCCGTAGTTGCGCACATCGATGCCAGCTTCGTCGGTGAAGTGGCCGGGTCCGGGAAGTTCAAGCAATCCGTTGGACAGGTCGAGTTGAGCAGCTGATGGCTTGCCACGGGTGATATCGAGTGACAGGCCGACGTCTTTCAGTGCCGCGTATGCGGTCGTCTGTTCGTCGAAGAGTTGTTGAGTCTGCTGGCGGGTCAGCGCGTCGAAAGTCACAGGAGCAATCTATCCGAGCCCTAGAGCCCCGGCGCCCCCCATACGGCAAACCAGCGTGCTAACTCGGGCTCGATCGGTATGTCCTCATCAACCAAGCCCCGCACCATCAGCTCAAGTTCGTTGTCGCGCCGTTCTGCGCCGGCCGGGGCGAAAGGAAAAAACGTGCCCCTTTTGTAGAGGTAGACCAGTGCGACGGGCTGATCATCGGCACTGGTGAAGTTGACCAGCGAGCACAGCAGCGACTGGCCGAAACCGGCATCGGTCAATGATGAGTTGACCGCATGCAGGTCGGTGACCATGCCGCCGACATCCATGGCCGGTCTTTCGACTTTGAGCCAACGGAAGCCGAATTTGTCGTCAGTGTGCTCAACAGCTTTGCCGCCGGAGGCGTCCAGCAGTTGTATGACTTCGGCTTCGACCGTCCTGAACGCGGCACCCTCATTGGGGCGATAACACACCGATCCGATACCGGTGAAAGTGAAGCCGCCGCCGGCCTCCAATGTCAATGCGGCCTGTGGCACCGAAAACAACACATCGAGGTTGGCCGTGGCCGGCTTGCTTCGGCCCAGGATCGCATCACAGATTCCCATTGCGCTCAGATCGTCTGGCCGAGATCGGCTGCGACCTCGGCGAGTTGGTCGATGCGTTGCTGGAGCGACGGATGAGTCGAGGTCAAGGCGCCGATCGAAGCGCCACTGACCGCCGGTGCGATGAAGAAGGCGTTGAGTCCGCCGGCTTCGCGCAGATCACGGTTGGGGATGCGGGCGATGTCGCCGGAGATCTTGACGAGCGCCGAGGACAACGCTGAGGGTCGACCGGTCAGGTAGGCCCCACAACGGTCGGCGCTGAGTTCGCGGTAACGAGAAAGCGCCCGCGTCAACAAGAAGCTGATGAAGTAGACCGCGATGCTGGCTATCCACACGACGATCATCGGCAGGCTGCCGTTGCTGTCGCGTCGGCCGCCGCCAAAATACATGCCCCAGCGGGTGATGTAACCGGCTAGCAGACCCAGCGATGAGGCTACTGTCATGACCGAGACGTCACGGTTCGCGACGTGTGCAAGCTCGTGCGACAGTACGCCTTCAAGTTCGTCAGCATCGAGGCGTTGCATGATGCCGGTCGTGACACAGACGACCGCGTGGCTGGGCGACCGGCCGGTAGCAAAAGCGTTGGGCATATCGGTGACCGCGACGGCCACTCGAGGCTTTGGCATGTCAGCCAGGGCCACCAGCCGATCGATCATGCCGTGGAGCTCGGGCGCCTGCTGGGGTGTGACCTCTTTACCGCCAATGGACCGCAACGCCAACTTGTCGGAAAAATACCACTGCCCCCACGCCATTGCGACGACAATGATGGCGCCAAAGAACAGGTTGGTGCGATAAATCAGGAACGCTCCGAAAGCTACATACAGGGCGCCGAGCCCGAGACTGACCGCGCCCATGCGTGCGGTCAGCCCGCGGTCGCTCCTAAAGCGGGTTTTCGCCATCTTGGCCCCCCTCGAGAGTCGGTACGTCCGGGCTGGGCTCGGCCTGCAGTGGCGATTGGTGCTTGAGCGCTTCAAGCTCACCCTCGACGCGACCATTTTGGCTCAACGCCTCGAACTGTCGATCGAATTGGGCCGTCGGGTCGCTCTGTGTCGTGTCGTCAATGAGTCCTTCGGCTACCATCTCGTCGACGGCATCGGCTTGGGCTTCAAGCTGACGGGTGCGTTTCTCGGTCTCGTTCATGGCTGCGCCGACTGCGCCCATCTGACCCGAAATGCCAGTGACCGCCGAGTTGATCTGCGCCCGGGCCGACGCTGCGGTATGGCGGGCACTGAGCGAATCGATGCGGACACGGAAGGCTTCGATCTTGCTTTGAATCTCCTGTGATGAATCGGTGAGCCGGTCTTCGTCGGCCTTGATCCCGGCACGTTGCTCCTCGAGTGCTCCGGCCGATTCTTCGATCGCGATCTTGCGAGCTAGGGCCTTACGCGCGGCTTCGTCGTCGCCGCGACCGACTGCCATTCGAGCCTGTTCGGTCAACTCGTCGCGCTGCTGGGCGAGCTTGGCGATCTGCAACTCGACCCGCTTTCGGCTTGTCGCAACGTCGGCCACGCCGCGACGTACGTTCTGCAAAAGCTGCAGTTGAGCCCGATAACTGCCATCGAGGTCGTCCTTCAGGGCGGCAACATCGTGGCCACGGTCATCATGCGACTTAAAGATGCGCACGATCCGCTTCCAAATGCTCATGGCGATAAGCGTACGGGTAAGGTGTGGCCGGTGACAGAGAAGTCAACAGAGCCGCCCGGCAAAGGGCGCCGAACACCGACACGTAAAGAGGCCGAGGCGCTGCGCAAGAAGCGCATGAAGACGCCGGTCTCGCGCAAACAACAAATGCGCGCCCAGCGCGATGTTCGCCAGCGTGGTCGCGACCGTGCGCGCGCCGCGATGAAGGACGGCACCGACGATTCGGCCCTGCCGCTGCGCGAGCGGGGTCCGGTCCGCCGTTTTTGTCGCGACTATGTGGACCGTCGGTTCAATGTCGCTGAATTCTTGCTGCCGATCCTCGTCCTGATTTTGGCTTTCAGCTTCTTCAGTGCCCCGTGGGCTGTCAAGGCGGTATTCGTTGTTTGGACGGTCACGATTTTTGGGACAATCATTGACGAGTTCACGATGGTCTACGGGCTGAAGAAGGGTCTGGCAGAACGGTTCCCCAACGAAAGCGTCAAGGGGGCGGTGCCTTATTCGGT
>JBBSRT010000087.1:0-7364 GCA_038242765.1 Propionibacteriales bacterium | reverse complement strand
TACGGCGATGACTGCGGTGCGGGCGATCGATGACTGGTCGAAGATCGAGCTGGAGCGCATCACCAGATAAACACCGGCGGTGACCATCGTTGCGGCGTGGATGAGCGCGGAGACCGGGGTGGGCCCTTCCATGGCATCGAGAAGCCAGCTTTGTAACGGCACCTGCGCCGACTTGGCGCATGCGCCCAGGAGGAGGAGCAGGCCCAATGCCGTGGCGGCGTTGCCGGAGGCGTCTTGTATGCCGCTGTCGACTGCGGCAAACGAACTCGAACCAAATTGCGCAAACATCATCATGATCGCAAGCGACATACCGACATCGCCGACACGGTTGACGATGAATGCCTTTTTCGCGGCCGCGGCTGCGATGTGCTTGTGCTGCCAGAAGCCGATCAACAGATAGGAGGCCAGACCGACACCTTCCCAGCCGAGGAACAACACAAGATAATCGGCGGCCAGCACGACGGTAAGCATGGCGGCGACAAAGAGATTGAGGACGGCAAAGAAGCGTCGCCGACGTTCGTCATGGGCCATGTAGCCGATGGAATAGATGTGGATGAGGGTGCCGACACCGGTGACAAGCAGCACGAACAACGCCGAGAGTGGGTCGAAGAGCAGACTCATGTCGACATGGAAGGGGCCGGCATCGATCCAGGTGAAAATGGTTTGACCGACAGCGCGGTCATTTTCAGGCCGGCCCAACAATTCGATGAAAAGCACCACACCAAGGACGAACGAAGCAGCCGAGGCGGCCGTCGCGATCAGGTGGCCGAAGGCGTCGCTTTCTTTGCCCCACACCATGAGAACAGCTGAACTCAGCAGTGGGATGGCAACGAGGAGCCACAACAGGTCAAACACGGTCGCCCCTTAAAACTTCAGCAGGCTCGCGTTATCGACCGAAGCCGACCGACGCGTGCGATAGATGGACACGATTATGGCCAGGCCGACAACGACTTCGGCGGCGGCAACCACCATGACGAAAAACGCCGCTACCTGACCGTCGAGGTTGCCGTGCTGACGGGCAAAGCTGACGAAGGCGAGGTTCGTGGCGTTGAGCATGAGCTCGATGCACATGAAGATTACGATCGCGTTGCGTCGGATGAGGACTCCGGTGGCGCCGATCGTGAACAAGATGAGCGACAGCGATATGTACTCGTTCATTCGGCACCTCCCTCGATCTGTCGCGCTATGTCGTCGATGTCGTCGTCGAAGCCTTCGCGGATCTGACCGCGTTGGCGCAGGGTCGCCGAGATCGACAATTCCGATGGGCTCCCGTCGGGTAGCAGCGCCGGCGTGTCAACCGCGTTGTGGCGGGCAAAAACACCGGGCGAGGGCGCGGGACCGGGATGTTTGCCCTCGTTTGCATAGTCCTGCATCCGGGCATTGGCGAGGTCGCGCTGAGTCTTTTTGGGAATGAGTCGTTCGCGATGTCCGAGCACCATCGCACCGAGGGCGGCGGTGATCAGGAGGGCGCTGGTGAACTCGAACGCCAACACATACCGGCCAAACAATAGTTCGGCCAAACCGTAGGTGTTGCTGATGCTGTTGGCTTCCTTGAGGCCGATGACACTTGCACTCACCGTTTGCCCGATGGCGACAACGAGGGTGATACCGAAAAGCAAACCGACGACGGCGGCAAACACGCGCTGGCCGCGGATCGTTTCAACCACCGCTTCGGAGGTGTCGACGCCGACGAGCATCAACACAAAGAGGAACAGCATCATGATGGCGCCGGTATAGACGATGATCTGCACCGCGAAGAGGAACGGCGCCCCTTGCACCGCATAAAGCATGGCAAGTGAAACCATGACCGCGGCCAGGCACAGGGCCGCATGGACCGCGCTGCGCGCAAACAGCAGCCCCAAGGCCGCAATAACCATGAGGGGCGCCAAAATCCAGAACGTGATCACAGGCGCTCATCCGGGTTGACCGCAGGGTTGACTTCGGCGGTTGAGGCAGGATCACTGGGCAGGATCGGCAGTAGCGCACCCCGGTAGTAATCGCCTTCATCGTCGCTGATCATCATCTCGTGCGGCGGCTGCACCATGCCCGGAAGCAGCGGCGCAAGCAGGTCCGACTTTTCGTAGATTAACGATTCGCGGCTGTCGTCAGCCAATTCGTATTCGTTGGTCATGGTCAATGCTCGAGTCGGGCACGCTTCGATGCACAAGCCGCACAGGATGCAGCGCAAATAGTTGATTTGGTAGACGCGCCCATAGCGTTCGCCGGGGCTGAAACGTCCATCGTCGCCGTCGTTCTGTGCGCCTTCGACGTAAATGGCGTCAGCCGGGCACGCCCAGGCGCACAATTCGCAACCGATGCACTTTTCGAGGCCGTCCGGCCACCGGTTGAGCTGGTGGCGGCCATGGAATCTGGGCGCTGTCGCCTTCTTCTCGAAGGGGTATTGCTCGGTGACAGTTTTGCGGAACATCGTCCGGAACGTCACGCCGAAACCGGCTATGGGATCCCAAAGCGATTCGCGAATGGAGTTAGACATCAAATCCCTCCTTCGTATTTTTCGGCATTGGCGGTACGGGGTAGCCGCCGGCGAACGCGTCGAATGCGGGCGCCTCGGGCTCGGGTATTGCCTTCTTGTCAGGGATGAAGAACGAGACGACAAGCAGAATGCCCGCGACGACAGCGACGCCGGCGAGCACTTGCACATTGATCATGTCTTCGGTGCGCAACTTGCGGATGAAGGCTACGGCGATCGTCCACGCCAGACCGGCCGGGATAAGCACCTTCCAGCCAAACGTCATGAACTGGTCATAGCGCATTCGCGGCAGGGTGCCGCGCAACCACACGAACATGAAGATGAACCCAAGTGTCTTACCCAGGAACCACAATACCGGCCAATAGCCTTCGTTGGATCCTTCCCAAATCTGGGCGATGCCAAAGGGTGCACGCCAACCGCCCAGGAACAGCGTCGTGGCGAGCGCCGAAACAGTCACCATGTTGACGTATTCGGCAAGGAAGAAAAGCGCGAACTTCAGTGACGAGTATTCGGTATGGAATCCGCCGACAAGTTCACCCTCTGCTTCGGGCAGGTCGAACGGGGCACGGTTGGTTTCGCCGACCATCGCGATGACATAGATGACGAAGGCGGGGAAGAGCGGCACAAAGAACCACATGTCTTCTTGAGCTGCGACGATCTCTGACGTCGACATCGACCCCGCATACATGAACACCGAGACGAACGCCAAACCCATCGCGACCTCGTAGGAGATCATTTGCGCCGACGATCGCATGCCACCCAGAAGCGAATAGGTCGACCCCGATGACCAACCGGCCAGCACGATGCCATAGATGCCGATCGACGTGATAGCCAGGATGTAAAGCACCGCGACCGGCAAATCGGTCAGCTGCAGCGGCGTCATCGTATCGGTGAACGGGATTTTCACGACCGGGCCAAAGGGGATGACGGCCCATGCCAGGAAGGCTGGGACGGTGGCAAGGATCGGCGCCAGAATGTAGACAACCTTGTCGGCAGCTTTGACGACGACATCCTCTTTGAGCGCGAGTTTTACGCCGTCGGCCAAGCTCTGGAGCAGACCGAACGGTCCGTGCACATTGGGGCCGATACGGTGCTGCATCTTGGCAACAACGCGGCGCTCGAACCAAATGTTGAACAACGTGTAGACCACAAGGATGACGAAGATAAGCCCCGCTTTGAGCACGATGACCCAACCGGCTTCATTGCCGAAAAGTTCACTCATTGGTGCGCTCCCCCAAGGTCGTGGCGAGCGCGACAGCGTCGCCGTAGCCGGCACCCAGTCGCATCGACAGCGACTGCCCTGCCGAGTTCGACGGCGCCCATACGACACCGTCGGGCAGTGCGGCGACTTCTGCTGCGAAGACCACGTGGCCGTGCGGTGTGGAGACCATCGCGGGCGCGCCTGGCTCTATGCCCGCTGAGGCGAATGTCGCCGCATTGGCCCTAATGGTTGGTTTGCGGGCGGTGGCCTTATATTCGGGCTGACCGTCGTTGGCTCGGCTGTCATCGATCATCAGGTGCCAAGTATCGAGTACTAACTGGTCTTTCGAGACCTTCGGCGCCTTGACCCCGTAGACGGGTGCAGGTGCACGAGGTCCGTCCCATGGCCCGAGCTCGACCATGTCCGCCCGAGCCTGTGTCGTGGTGCGGAAACCAAGCGGTGTGCCCATTTCTTCAGCGATGCCGGCGAGCACGCGTACATCGGTCAACGATCCGGCAACGTCGAGAACCTGCTCGAAGACGCGGGTGCGTCCTTCCCAGTTGACGAACATTCCAGACTTTTCGACAACCGGTGCAACGGGAAGTATCACGTCAGCGAGGTCGGTGACGGCGCTTTCACGCACCTCGAGGCTGACGACGAAGTCGGCAGCTTTCAAAGCGGCGAGAGCCTGCACAGGGTCGGGCAGATCGACGACTTCGACGCCGCCGACGACAAGCGCGTTCAGCTCGCCTGACTCCGCTGCCGCGAGGATCGCGGTGGTGTCACGTCCCTGCTTCGAGGCGATGGAGGCCACACCCCAGGCTGCGGCAAGGTCCGCGCGGGCGCTTGCTTCACCAAGGGGCCGACCACCGGGCAGCAGGGTGGGGAGGCAACCAGTTTCGAGCGCTCCACGTTCACCGGCACGGCGTGGAATCCAGGCCAGCCTGGCTCCGGACTGTGTCGCGGCGGCTTGGGCCGCACTCAATGCGCCAGGCGATGATGCGAGGCGTTCGCCGACAAGCAACACGCTGCCGGCATCGAGGTCAAGATCGGCGATGGCGGTGGCTTCTTCGCCGGGCCGGGTGGCAATGAGTGTCCCGTTCATCTTGGTCAGGCCGTTCGTTGCGTGGCTGGCGATCGCCACGACCTGAGTGCCGCTACGGGACGCCTTGCGCAGTCGCAGAAACACGGTGCCGTTCTCGTCTTCGGGCTCGAAGCCGGCGAGCACGACCTTCCTTGCATGCTCCAGGTCGGCAAAGGTGACGGCCAACGAGGTCGTGACCACATGGGAGGCCAAGAATGCTGCCTCCTCGCCTGAATGTGCGCGGGCACGGAAGTCGATATCGTTAGTTTGCAACGCGACGCGAGCAAATTTGGAGTAGGCGTAAGCGTCCTCAGCGGTGAGTCGGCCGCCGGGGAGGACACCAACACTTCCGCTTGCTGCGGCAAGCCCGCGAGCAGCGATCGCAAGGGCAGCCGGCCATGATGAAGGCTCAAGGTTGCCGGTTTCGACGTCACGAACCAGCGGCCGGGTCAGACGGTCGGCTTGACGCGGATAGGTGAAAGCAAACCGGTCCTTGTCGGTGATCCACTCTTCATTGACCTCGGGGTCGTCCCCGGAGAGCCGGCGCATGACGCGCCCACGGCGATGATCGACCCGAATTGCCGCACAGCTCGAATCGTGTTCGGCGATCGAGGGTGTCGAGATGAGGTCGAACGGTCGCGAACGGAATCGGTAGTCGGCGCTGGTGAGCGCGCCGACGGGACATATCTGAATTGTGTTTCCCGAGAAGTAGGAAGAAAATGGTTCCTTTTCGTAGATGCCAACCTGCTGGTAGGCCCCACGGTCGAGCATTTCGATGAAGGGGTCGCCGGCGATCTGTTCGGAGAATCGGGTGCACCGTGCACACAGGATGCACCGTTCGCGGTCAAGAAGTATTTGGGTCGAAATGGCGATGGGTTTGGGGAAGGTGCGCTTAGTTTCGATGTAGCGCGACTCACCATAACCGTGGCTTTGAGACTGATTTTGCAAGGGGCATTCGCCCCCCTTGTCGCAGACCGGGCAGTCCAACGGGTGGTTGATGAGCAAAAACTCCATATTGCCGTTTTGTGCTTTTTTTGCCACCGGCGATGTCACCTGGGTCTTGACGACCATGCCTTGCGCTACCTCGATCGTGCACGAGGCGGCCGGCTTGGGCATGCCGCGACCATTGCCGGCGTCGGTGATTTCGACCAGACACTGGCGGCATGCGCCGACAGGCTCAAGCAACGGATGATCGCAAAAACGCGGAATTTCGGTGCCCATGACTTCGGCGGCGCGAATCAACAACGTGCCCTTGGGGACGATGACCTCGACATCGTCGATCGTCAACGTGACGAGTTCGACCACTTCTGCACCCTTGGCGTCTCGGGACGATTGTGTTTCGGTCACGACGTGGCACCCCCAACACGTCGGTCCGCGAACAGTGTGCTTGCCGCGGGCGGGAAGAGTTCGGCCGACGGCGTGTGCATGCCGGCTTCGAACTCCGTACGGAAATACTGAATGGCAGACGTCACCGGGCTCGTCGCTCCATCACCCAGCGCGCAAAATGCGCGGCCGAGGATGTTGTCGCACATGTCGATTAACAACTCGATGTCACCCTCGTGTCCGAGCCCTTTGTCGAGGCGTTCAAGGGTCTGCGCCAGCCACCAGGTGCCCTCACGACACGGTGTGCACTTGCCACAGGATTCGTGCTTGTAAAACTCGGTCCAGCGCAGCACACATCGTACGACCGAGGTCGTTTGGTCAAAGACCTGCAGTGCTTTGGTGCCCAACATCGAGCCCGCCGCGCTGACGCCTTCATAATCGAGTGGGATGTCCATGTGCTCGGCTGTGAGGATCGGCGTGGAGGAGCCGCCAGGAGTCCAAAATTTGAGTTCGCTGCCGTCGCGCATACCGCCGCCGATCTCCAGGAGTTCACGCAACGTGATACCCAGCGGCGCCTCATACTGTCCCGGTGACTTGACGTGCCCCGAAAGCGAATAGATCGTCATTCCCTTGGACTTCTCGGTGCCCATCGAGCCGAACCAATCGACACCGCGGTCAATGATGCACGGCACCGACGCGATGGATTCCACATTGTTGATCACCGTCGGCGAGGCATAAAGACCCTCGACAGCCGGGAAGGGTGGCCGCAGACGTGGCTGACCACGCCGACCTTCAAGCGAGTCGAGCAGCGCTGTTTCTTCGCCGCAGATATAGGCGCCCGCACCGGCATGAATGACGAGGTCGAGGTTGACGCCCGATCCATGGATGTCCGGCCCGAGGTGGCCAGCGGCATAGGCTTCACGGACAGCAGCGCGCAGTCGGCGTACGACATGTAGCACTTCGCCGCGCACATAGATGAACGCCTGTTCTGCGCGGATCGCATAGGAGGAGATAATGACGCCCTCGATGAGCGTATGCGGTGTTGCGAGCATGAGCGGAATATCTTTGCAAGTGCCCGGCTCGGATTCATCGGCGTTGACGACCAGGTAGTGCGGTTTGTCGCCGCCGGGCTGGTTGGGATCCTGGGGGATGAAGCCCCACTTCATACCCGTGGGGAATCCGGCTCCGCCGCGTCCGCGCAAACCCGAATCCTTCACCATCGTGATGACCTCGGCGGGGGGCATCGCCAAGGCTTTGCGCATCGC
>JBBSRT010000086.1:0-7490 GCA_038242765.1 Propionibacteriales bacterium | reverse complement strand
TGACTGCTGTTGCCGATGAACGTTTTCTGATCCTGCCGCATCCCGAGGTCCTGACACTCTGGCAGCGCAAAAGCGCCGACTACGACCGTTGGCTGGCCGGAATGCGCCGCTACCAGACCTCTCTGCTCTAGCGACGCAACTACAGCATCGTTCGGGGGCGGAAAGCAGACCGGTAGACTCACCGCGTGACTGACGCCTCCTCTGCCGCCGTCCACAGTGGTCTCGACACCGTCGACAATGCCGCAAACAGCCCCGACCGGGATCAACCTTGGGCGCAGTTGGGTCTCAAGCCCGACGAGTACGAGCGCATTCGCGAAATCCTGGGCCGCCGCCCTACCGGCGCCGAATTGGCCATGTATTCGGTGATGTGGAGTGAACACTGCTCATACAAATCTTCCAAGACTCACCTGAAGAAGTTCGGCGACCTGCCGCAAGAGACGCCGCTGGGCAAGACGCTGGCCGGCATCGGCGAAAACGCCGGCGTCATTGACATCGGCCAAGGCTATGCGGTGACCTTCAAGGTCGAGTCTCACAACCATCCCAGTTATGTCGAGCCCTACCAGGGTGCGGCCACCGGCGTCGGCGGCATCGTTCGCGACATCCTCGCCATGGGAGCTCGTCCCGTCGCGGTCATGGATCCGCTGCGCTTCGGGCCACTTGAGGCCACCGACACGTTGCGTGTGCTGCCGGGCATCGTGGCAGGCGTCGGCGGCTATGGCAACTGTTTGGGTCTGCCCAACATCGGTGGCGAAGTGGTCTTCGACGACAGTTATTTGGGCAACCCGCTGGTCAACGCGTTGTGCGTCGGCGTGCTGCGTCATGAAGACCTCCACCTTGCGCACGCCAGCGGCACCGGCAACAAGGTGATCTTGTATGGCGCACGCACCGGCGGCGACGGCATCGGCGGCGTGTCGGTGTTGGCTTCGGAAACCTTCGATGCGGCCAGCGGCGACGGCGCATCGGGACCGGCGAAGAGGCCCGCGGTGCAGGTCGGTGACCCATTCATGGAGAAGCTGCTCATAGAGTGCACCCTCGAACTCTTTGCCGCCAAGGTGGTTGCCGGCATCCAGGACCTCGGCGGCGCCGGACTGTCGTGCGCCACGAGTGAGCTCGCCAGCGCGGGCGACGGCGGCATGCACGTCGAGCTCGACACCGTTCCGTTGCGCGACTCGAGTCTGTCGCCCGAAGAAATCCTGATGAGCGAATCCCAAGAGCGAATGATGGCTGTCGTCGAGCCCGAAAACGTCGACGCGTTCATGGTTATCTGCGCCAAATGGGAGGTCGAGGCAGTCGTCATCGGCGAAGTGACCACGGGGGACCGTCTGCACATTGATTGGCATGGCGAACGCGTTGTCGACGTGCCGCCTCGCAGCGTCGCCCATGACGGACCGGTCTACGAGCGCCCTTACGCTCGCCCCGAATGGCAGGACGCGCTGCAGGCCGACCGAGCCGAAGACCTGCCTCGCCCAGAAACGGGGGGCGAGTTGCGCGAGGCCGTCATACGGATTGCGTCGTCACCCAACCAGGCCGACAAGTCGTGGGTGACCGACCAGTATGACCGCTATGTGCGCGGCAACACGGTGCTTGCCCAACCCGAGGATGCGGGCATCATCCGCATCGACGACGACACCAACTTGGGCGTGGCGGTATCGACCGATTGCAATGGTCGGTTTGCCAAGCTCGATCCGTATGCCGGAGCGCAACTCGCGCTCGCCGAGTCCTACCGCAATGTGGTGGTGTCGGGCGGACTGCCGCTGGCGGTGACCGACTGCCTCAACTTCGGATCACCGGAGAATCCGGACGTGATGTGGCAATTCGAGCAGGCGACCCATGGGCTCAAGGACGCGTGCGCGGTTTTGGGTATCCCGGTCACCGGCGGCAACGTCTCGTTTTACAACCAGACCGGTGCCGAGCCAATTTTGCCGACACCTGTCGTGGGGGTCTTGGGTGTTGTCGACGACGTCACGCGTCGGGTACGCCACGGGTTTACAGCCGCGGGGGAGCATCTGCTCCTGCTCGGTGCGACCGGCGACGAACTTTCCGGCTCCACCTGGGCCGACGTCATGCACGGCCATCTCGGCGGCTTGCCGCCGGCCGTCGATCTGGCAGCCGAGCAGTCGCTTGCCGGGCTCCTCATCGAAGCAGGCACCGCCGGGCTGATGTCATCGGCCCACGACCTGTCTGATGGTGGTCTAGCGATGGCGTTGGTCGAATCCGCGTTGCGCCACGATGTGGGCGCGCAGGTTGAGCTCGAGGACCCATTCATCGCGCTGTTCAGCGAGTCCGCAGCTCGAGCCATCGTCACCGTGGCGCCCGACGATCACGACGCGTTCGTCGAGCTCGCTGAGCGTCATAGCGTCGAGTTGTCGAGCATTGGTATGACCGGGGGCGAAGAGATTGACGTCGCCGGCGTGTTCACCCTGCCGATCGCCGAAGTGCGCGCTGCGTGGGGGGCCACTCTTCCGGCCGTCCTGGGCTGATCTCGACCCCCACACCCCGCCGTAGGGGTGCGGCGAGCAACGTGGCGTCTAGATTGGTGCCGTGGCGCCCCGACTCCGACCCCTACCAGCTTCGCAGTTCGAAGCGATAGTGGTGCGTATCGATGCGGGCGAGGCGACGCGCGATGATCTGAAGGCAGCGACCAAGCACCTGTTGGCCCTGCTTGTCGAGAAGGCGCCGGGCAATAGCGTCGAGGTACGCATCCCGCCGTTTGCCGCGATCCAATGCATTGAAGGCGGACGTCATACGCGCGGAACACCGCCGGCGGTGGTGGAGATGGATGCCCCGACCTGGATCGCGGTGGCACGCGGCCGCACCGGTTGGGACGCGGCACGGATCAGCGCTTCGGGTGAACGCTCCGACCTGTCCGCGCTACTCCCCTTGGCCTGATCCTCCCGATTTGGGACGTTGTGGTTGGTTTCCCGCGGACACGTCAACCGCAGCGTCCCAAATCGTGAAGTTCCTCTAGCCGTGATGGCCGGTGTTGAGCAATTTCCACACGCTGGCTTCGGCTGTCGAATAGGTCGACAACCGGTTGGCCTTTCGGTATGCCTTCACCGCGGCAACAGTCGAGTTTTGGTACTTGCCGTCGACGGTTTGCTTCTTTCCCGTTGCTGCTGTCAGCGAACGCTGCAGACGCCATACGTCACTGCCGACCGAACCATATTTGAGCACCCGCGGACTGCGGCTTTCGGCGAGCAGAGCCGTCCACGTGGGCCGTGTCGCGTGGTAGGTGGGGGACCAGCCCAGGCTGCGCCGGAACTTGTTGACCCCCGACAGCGTTCCCGAGCCGAAGACACCATTGACCGACTTCTTGAGGCCGCGGCCACGCAGCAGACATTGCAACGCGGCCACTTCGGGTCCGCGTGAACCAATTTTCACCGCGGGATACTTCGCAAATGACATCTGCACGCCGCATGGTTTGGGCTCTTTGCTGGCGACTGTGCCTGTGCCGACGTCAAGGAAATTCTTGTCGATGGTGATCGTCGCGCCGCGATAACGTACGTCGACGTCGTTGTGATACTGGTGAATGCGTTGGTGGTTGGCCCAGCCGTCGTCGCGCAGGTAGGGACCACCGTCAGTGTCGGCGCGTTTGTTGGTCCACGCGTTCCACATGTGGTCAGGCAGGGTGTAACCGGGCTCGTTGCGCAACCGCTGCGCATCCATGCTGGCAATCGCGGCCGACCCGCTCGAGTAGAGGCCTGATTTGTAGCCGTAGCGGTGCAGGTATTCGGTCCAGGCGTCGGCGAACTCGAGGACGGCTTTGTCGCATGTGGCGTCGGTGCGGGCATACCATTCGATGTCCAAATACAGCACGCTTCCGGTGCCGAAGCCATACTTTTTGGCGGCAGTCATCGATTCCTTGGCATCGGCGACAGCCTGAGTGCGGGTGGTCGAAATCGTCGAGGACATGCGTTTTTTCTGTACGCGTGATTTCGGATTGTTCGTGAAGCACGGTGCCTGATAGCCGACATGGATTGGCAGGAAACGCCAACCGTTCGCCGCGTTACGCGCCACCCACGCGTTGCTCAGGTTCGGCTGGTTTTTGTCGCTGCAATAGCGCGAATTGCCTGAGATGTAGATGCCGACAACACTGTATGGCGATGTGAGATTCCAGGCGTCCATAGCTGACTGGCTGGGTGCGACACACGTGTCGAAGCCATATCCGCGAAAGTTGCCGGGCGCGGCGGGGTTTGCAGCGGTGGCGGGGCTCGCACTCAGGAGCGCGCCGAGGACGATGGTGGCGAACGCAACGCTCAGTGCGCGGATCGCGATGGGGGAAGACACCTTGTGCATTTGAGAAGCATAAGTGCATTCGCTGGCCCTGTCACCGGAACGTCATACCTGATTTCAACCGCCCGACGCAGGAATCGACCTGGTGGTCGACATACGGGCATCAGGTCGATTCTTGCGTCGGGAGGGTGCGACAGCGCGAACTACGCTTGGCGCTCGCGCTCTGCCCAGTAAGGTTTGCGCAGGTCACGTTTGAGTATCTTGCCGGTCGGGTTCCGCGGCAAAGCATCGACGATGTCGATCGAGGCCGGACACTTGTATGCGGCCAGCCGCTCCCGCGTGAAGGCGATCAACTCATCGGGCGTTGCCGACTGCTCGGGATGGAACGCGACGACCGCCTTGACGGC
Source organism: Propionibacteriales bacterium (assembly GCA_038242765.1). GTDB lineage: Bacteria > Actinomycetota > Actinomycetes > Propionibacteriales > Nocardioidaceae > JBBSRT01. The sequence goes on along the minus strand of JBBSRT010000086.1, from coordinate 2,850 downwards.
CTCTCCCCACCTGCCGTCGGGCACGCCGATGACCGCGAGCTCGGCGATCGCGGGATGTTCGGCGAGGACACGTTCGATCTCGGGTGAATAAACGTTCTCCCCGCCGGAGATGATCATGTCCTTCAAGCGGTCCTCGACATAGATGAAGCCGCCGTCATCGATGCGGCCGATGTCACCGGTGCGCAACCAGCCATCGGCAGTGAGCAGCTCGGCGGTCGCCTCTGGCTTGCCAAAATAGCCGGGGGTGGCCTGCGGCGTACGGAACCACAGCTCGCCTGAAGCGCCCGGATCGACATCGTTGAGTGTGGCCACATCAACGACTCGCACTTCGGCATGGTCGATTGCTGTGCCAGCCGAGACGAGACGTTCGGGATGCTCTTCGTCAAGGTGCGCGTCGGGCATCAACCTGGTGATGACGCCACCCATCTCGGTCAACCCGTAAACCTGGATGAACTTGGTGTTCGGCCACGCCACGAGCGCGGCGCGCAACAGCGGCAGCGGCATCGGTGCGGCGCCATACAGAAAATATTTGAGCCGGCTGAACAACGTCGTTGCTTGTTCGCCAGCGCCGAGGATGCCGGCCACGACCGCCGGCACCAAGAACGCATGCGTCGCGCCGGCCATCATCCCGGCGGCCAGCGAGGCCGCATCGGGTTCGCGTGTCATGAAGCTCGTCGCGCCGTGGGCGATCGCCGAGATCGCGTATGACGTGCCGCCGACATGAAATAACGGCATCGCCACCAACGGTATGTCACCCTCCTCGATAGCTATGCCCCGATTGGAGTTGATCGTGTGTGCGATGAGGTTGCGGTGCGTCATCATGACGCCCTTGGGTCGCCCGGTCGTCCCCGAGCTGTACATGAGCAGGCACACGTTGTCGCCTGTGACCGCGTCGATGGTCGGCACCGGCTGGCTGTCGGCAAGCCATTGCTCGTATTCGTCGTTCGGTCCGCCGACGACGATGATCTTCTCGACCGTGGTGAGCCTGTCGCGAATGGTGTCGATTTGCGTCATCAAATCGGCGCCGACGAACAGGACGCGGGCGCCGCAGTCGTTGATCGTGTAGTCGAGTTCGTCGCCGGCGAAACGCCAATTGAGCACAGCATGGGCTGCGCCGATCCCGGCGGCACCAAAGGTGACCTCAAGACAGGCCGGATTGTTCTTGTCCAGAAAGGCGACCCGGTCGCCGTGTTGTATGCCCGCGGTGAGTAGTCCCCCCGAGACGCGGCGTACCCGATCCGACCACTGAGCATAGGTCCATGAACGGTCGCCATAGAGGAACGCGGTCTTGTCCGGATGCGCACCGCACCAATGGTCGAGGTAGTCGTTGAGACGGTCCACCGGTGGTAGAACGATGGGCATGGTGCGCTCCTGTCTGAAGGCGAGCGAAGACGTGTGGGTCAAGTCACAATCAGTGTGGCACGGGGGCTAGATTGTGTGCATGAATCAGGCACTGATCGACGACACCACGATTGCCAACTATCAGCGCGACGGCGTTGTTTGTGTACGAGGGGTGCTCGACGCAGCCGAGGTCGAATCGGCCCGCGAAGCTATCCGTGATGTGCTCGACGATCCCAGCCCGATGGTGCAGGTCGCCAGCAATAAGGACGATCCGGGATCCTTTATCGAGGACTTCCGCCGGTGGGGCGACGTGCCGGCCATCGAATCATTGGCGCGTCATTCACGGGTGCCGCAGATGGCAGCCGAACTGATGCGCTCAGAGATGGTGCGTTTTTATCACGATCACGTGCTCGTCAAACAGGGCGGGACGAAGCAACGTACGCCTTGGCATCAGGACCAGCCCTACTACAACGTTGATGGGCGCGGCATCAGTGCGTGGATCCCTGTCGACCCCGTGCCCGAAGCGGGTTGCCTGGAGATGGTGGCCACAACGCATCGAGGCCCATGGCTGATGCCGCGTACGTTCCTAGCTGGCGAAGCGAAATGGTTCCCCGAGGGAGCACTAGGCGAACTGCCCGACATCGAAGCCGACCGTTCCGCCTTCGACATCCGTGCTTATGACATGCAACCCGGTGACGCGATCTTCTTCGACTTCTTGACGGTGCACGGGGCGCCGGGCTTCCCGTTCGCCGGATCGCGTCGGGTGCTGTCACTACGCTACCTGTCCGACGAGGCAACCCATGCGCCGCGCCGTTGGCGTACGTCGCCAGAGTTTGACGGCCTCGAAGCAGAACTCGCCGATGGTGCACCGATGGATCATCCGCTGTTTCCGCAGGTGTGGCCCGCTTGACGTGTCAGCTCGGGCAGATGGGCGCTGCAAGACTCGGTCTCGGAGGTGCTCGTCCAGGAGCGGCCGCCAACGGGGGCAAACGCAACAGGTTGTCGCAGATTGTGCATCTTCGCAGCGAGTTTGCCCCCTGTAGGGGCCGTTAGCGACACGGTTTGAGTCGCGCACATCCTGCGTCATGCCAACCTCAGCCCGTCCGGCTTCCACGCTGATTCGACCACGCCCGCGAGTCCCCTACACTGGGGGCGTGGCACGCGGCGACGGACGGCTCAATCATGACCTCGATCCCCAGGATCTTGGTCCTCAAGACGCGTGCGGCGTCTTTGGCGTATGGGCGCCGGGCGAAGAAGTGGCCAAACTGACCTACTTCGGCCTGTATGCGCTCCAGCACCGCGGTCAGGAATCAGCGGGCATCGCGGTCAGTAACGGGACACAAATACTCGTCTATAAGGACATGGGCCTGGTCAGCCAGGTTTTCGACGAGGCAACCCTTGAATCGCTGCAGGGAGAACTCGCCATCGGCCATACGAGATATTCGACCACCGGTGCCAGCGTATGGCAAAACGCGCAGCCGACGTTTCGCCCGACGGCAACCGGTTCGG
>JBBSRT010000085.1:0-7491 GCA_038242765.1 Propionibacteriales bacterium | reverse complement strand
TCCAAAAACTTGAGGGACCAATCCAATGGCTGCTGGGACCCGACAATGATCAACACGTCGACAGTTGGGTGTGGCTCGAGGTCACCGACCCCTCCTACCCCACCGACATGCAGTCACGACTGCGTCAACACTTCACCCACCCGCTGTCCATTCAACATATTCCGCCGGGCAGCACGGCCAGCACTGCGCCGACGGTGACCGAAGCGATGAGCCCGGTCGAAGTCGGCAAACAGTTCATCAAATTCGCCACGACAGCAGAAGCCAACGAGACAGAGGCCACCTTGCTTCGGGCGGCCTACGACAGCGCAAACACCGCGCAGCGGAGCGCCTGATGCACCTCCATACCCTGACGTTGCAGGCAATGGGGCCGTTCCCGCGAATGCATACTATCGACTTCGGCGCGCTGGGCAGATCGGGACTGTTCCTCCTTGAAGGCCCCACCGGTGCAGGCAAGTCGAGCATCATCGACGCAATCGTCTTCGCTCTGTATGGTGACCTCGCGGGTGCGGAGGCCAGCAAACAGCGGCTGCATTCGCACCACGCCAAAGCCGATGTCGAACCCTTCGTCGACCTGACCTTTGAGACCCAGGCCGGCATCTTTCGCGTTCGGCGATCACCGGCACATGAGCGACCCAAACGGTCGGGCAACGGCACCACCACCCAAAACGAGAAGGCGACCCTGTCAAAGCTCGCCTCCATCGATGCGCCAGACGCGGCTGAGCCGTTGTCCAATCGCAACGCCGAAATCGGCGCGGAGATCAAAAGGATCATCGGGCTTGACCGCAAACAGTTCCTGCAGACCGTGGTACTACCCCAAGGGGAGTTTGCGAGGTTCCTGCGCTCGACTGGTGAAGACCGTAAAGACCTTTTGCGCACAATTTTCCGCACCGACATCTATGAAGACATGATCGGCGAGCTGAAGACATTGCGCGCCGCAGCTCTCCAAACCATTGCCAAAAGCAAGACAGCGGTCGGTCGGACGCTTGCGAGTTTCACCACCGCATGCGGACACAACCTTGGCGAGGGTTTCGATGAGGACGATTTTGATGCCATGCAAGTCGTCTGCACCAAGGTCGCCGCGCAGGTTGACGCCGAGGCCACGGCAGCTGCGGACGAAGACATCACCGCCCAGTCAGCCCTGAAAGACGCCGTCGAACGGCGGGTCGAAGAACAACGCGTTGCGGGATTGTTACGGACCCGCACTGCTTTGTGCGCACGCAAAAAGCAGGTTGACAATCAATCCACCGAGATCACTGGTTTGCGCCGGCAGATCGATTCGGCCCGCCGAGCCCACGGTGTTGCTTTGGCCATCGAAGGACTACACAAGGCACGCACAGCCGCTGCTCACGCTCAAGTCGGCCTGGAGACCGCGCACCACCATTTCGGTGACGATTGCGCAATGCTTTCATCCGATGACCTCGCTAAACTTCGCGACTCGATCGTGGCCGAATGCAACACGCTCAAATCGTTGCTCGACATTGAGTCGGGTCTGACGACGCGCAGGGCCGCCCTGCAACACGCTTCAACGCGCGTCACAACACTGCACCAACACATCGAAGCACTAGAAACTGAGGTCGCCGTCGCTCCGAAGACCATCGACGCTATCGAGTGTCAGCGTGAAAAGCTGCTGGGTGCGATTCAACATACCGAAGAGGCACAACGTGCTGTCGAGTCCGCGCACAAGGTATTGGCCGCCGCCACCGAAGCGCTCGCACTTGAGCAACAACTCGTCGATCTGTGTTCACAACGAGACCGACGCATCAGCAGCGCTCGTACTGCCACCGAGGAGGTCGCGCTTTTGCGCCAGCGGCGACTCGATCAATATGCCGGAGTCCTGTCCAGCAAACTCATTGCCGGACAACCCTGCGCGGTTTGTGGTTCGGAGGCCCATCCGGCGCCGGCCACTTTGGAACACGACCACCCCAGCGACAGCGATATCGAAGCCGCCGACCAATCCTGCAAACACGCCGAGACGGCGGCACAGAATGCCGCCGAGGTGGTGCAAGCCCACGAGAGCCGCTTGGCACTCCAACGAGAACGCGCTGACGGTCATGACCTGTTGGCCGCCAACGACGTGCTCAAGGCCGCCGAGGGCAGCCTCACCGAAGCCAAATCAGCGACGCAACAACTCCAAACCGTCACTACCGAGTTGCAGGCCGCGAAAAACCGTCTCGCCACGGATCACCGCAACCTTCAGAAGTCGACAATCGAATTGACCACGCTGCGCGTCGATGTCGACACACAGACTGCCGATCTCAAAGCCGACGACGAACACATAGCCGCGCTGCTCGCCGGCCGTGCCGATAGCCTCGCCGCGCTGTCCGATGACCTCACCGATCGACTCGCCCGCGCCGACAAGGTGATTGGTGCACGCAGTGAGCTCGCAGCAGCGCAGGATGCGCTGGCCAGCCGTCATGGCGACGTAGATCAAGCGCTTCACGACAACAATTTCGAATCGATCCAAGGCGCGACCGACGCCGTGCTGTCAGCCGCCCAAATCGAGTCGATCACCCAGAGCCTGACCGCATACGATGCAGAATCATCGATAGTCAACGACGCTTTGGCGAAACCGGAAATCGCCGTACTCACCGGTGCCGAATCCACCGACGTCGAGGCTGCCCTTGTCGCCGAGGCTGATCTGACGCAGCGTGCCCGGCAAACCGGCAGGCAGGCCAGCGTGCTCGGCGCCCGTTCGGCCAGTACTCAAGAGTGCCTGAAGGGTCTAGACCGGGCACTCACCGCACTCGGCGAGGCCCATACTGGTTCGGCTACAGCGATCAAACTCGCCGGTATCGCCGAAGGCACCCATGCGGCTAACCTCAAAAAGGTCAGTCTGGGCACCTACGTCCTGATGCGCCGCTTCGACGATGTCGTCGCGGCCGCCAACGTCCGCTACGGCCCAATGTCAGCCGGCCGCTATCAACTGACCCGCATCGACGAAAAAGAAGGCAAGGGCGGTGGCCACCGCACGGGACTTGCCCTTGCTGTCCGCGACAGCGAAACCGGCAAACAACGCGAACCGCGCACCCTGTCCGGCGGTGAGACATTCAACGCATCACTGTGTCTTGCCCTCGGTTTGGCCGATGTGGTGACCGGCGAAGCAGGCGGCATCGAGCTGGGTACCCTTTTCGTCGACGAAGGCTTCGGCACCCTTGACACCGACGCCCTCGACCGGGTCATGGTCGAGTTGGGCAAACTTGCCAAGAACGGCCGAGAAGTCGGCATCGTCAGTCATGTTGAAGATCTCAAACAGCGGGTCGCGGACCGCATCGAGGTGCGTCCGATAACCGAGGGAGGCTCGACCCTCATCGTCAAGTGCGCCGAGGTCGTCAGTTAGGAGCGCCCCTTAGAGTTGTGGGCATGGCAGACAACCGGCGTTTGATGGGCGACGTGTCATGGTTTCAGGTTGTGGGAAGTGCACTTGCTTCAGTCACTGCCGCGTTCGTCGCTTCCAGACTGGGAGTGGCCGGCACACTTATCGGCACCGCGGTCATGAGTTTTGTCATCACCGTCGGATCCTCGCTCTACACCAACACCCTCAAGCAGAGCCATACGCTGCTGGTCCGCACCGAAGGCGGCACGGTCATTCAGCGCTCGGTCGAACAGGACGAAGTCAAGGACGTCTTTGAAGAGGTTCAGGACTCAGGTCGCGACGTCGTCGGCGCCGAGATGGTCGAAGACGACAAGCGGCCACTGCAGTGGAAGAAGATCCTGATTACCACCGGCGTGGTGCTAGCAATCGCGCTGGCGATCCTGAGCGCCTACGAACTCACCACCGGTCACCCGGTTGGTCAAGACAAATCCGACGGCGGCATCTCAATCAGCCAACCTTTCGGCGGTGGCAACGACAAGCCCTCGGAAAAGCAGCAGACGCCCGCGCCACAGGAATCGCCCAACAAGCCGCCACCGGCCGCGACGCCGACCCCGGGCGCCCCTACACCCACCAGCGTGCCGACCGCCACTATCGCGCCGACAACGCCACCACCTGAAGCGCCAGCGCCCACCGAGCCGTCCGACGCCCCCTAAGTGCAGTCATACCTGACCGCCGCCGTCGGCCTTGCCTTGGTTTTGTGGCCATCACTTTGGGCGTCGAGCAGGCACCTGGTCACCTTGGTGCACGAGGCCGGTCATGCGTTGGCAGCGGTGTTGAGCGGCCGCACGTTGGCAAGCATCCGGCTGCATTCGGACACCTCCGGCCTGACCGTAAGCAGCGGCAAACGGACCGGACCGGGCATGGTTTTCACCGCCGCGGCCGGTTATCCAGCACCCGCGATCGTCGGGCTCGCAGTTGCCGCGCTCATAGGCATGGACCGACCGGTATGGGCGCTGTTCGCAGGGCTGTTTGTGTTGGCGCTCATGCTGCTTCATATCCGCAACTGGTTCGGTCTGTTCCTCATCCTGGTGGTTGGAACAGTGACCGCGACGCTCGTCACGGTGGCGAGCGCGGTGCTGCAAGGTGGTGTCGCGATGCTCATGGCGTGGTTCTTGCTGTTGGCAGCGCCGCGTCCCATTTTCGAGATGTGGCACCAGCGACGCATGCGTCATACTCGCACTTCTGACGTGGACATTCTGGCTCGCATCACCGGCATACCGGCGCTCGTATGGGCATTGTTACTGCTTGTGTTTAACGTTGGCGCTCTCGTGCTGGGTACATGGCTGCTGCTGCCGGGTCTCCCTCGCTGACCCGACTCGCTGCGGAGGTAGTCCTCCGCGCCGTTTCGACCGGGCTGCTTAGATGGACCGGTGCCAGCGTTCTTTGAGGTCGACCAGCGGCTCGCCGGTGCGCTCGGCCGCACCGGTACGATCACCACGCCACATGGGACGATCCAGACACCGGCGTTCATCCCCGTCGGCACCCGCGCGACGGTCAAATCGGTGCTTCCCGAGGCGATGGCCGAGCTTGGAAGTCAAGCGTTGCTCGCGAATGCCTACCACCTCTATCTCCAGCCGGGCGCCGATATTATCGACACCGCTGGCGGGCTCGGCGCCTTCATGAACTGGCCTGGGCCCACGTTCACCGACTCCGGCGGCTTTCAGGTATTGAGCCTGGGCGCTGGCTTCAAGAAGACCTTGTCGATGGACAGCCACAAGATTCAGTCCGATGATGTCATCGCACCCGGCAAAGAACGTCTCGCTCACGTCGACGACGACGGGGTTACCTTCAAGTCGCACCTCGACGGTTCGAAGCATCGCTTCACGCCCGAGGTGTCGATGCAGATCCAGCATCAGATTGGCGCCGACATCATGTTTGCGTTCGATGAGCTGACCACGCTGATGAACACTCGCGGTTATCAGGAGGAGTCGCTTGCGCGAACGCATGCCTGGGCAGAGCGCTGCGTCATCGAACACCAACGACTCACCATCGAGCGTTCCGACAAGCCGTATCAGGCGCTTTTCGGTGTTGTTCAAGGTGCACAGTACGAAGATTTGCGACGCAAAGCAGCAGCGGGTCTGGTCACGATGGGCTTCGACGGATTCGGTATCGGCGGCGCAATCGAGAAGGAAAACCTCGGCACCATCGTGCGATGGGTCAGCGAAGAACTGCCCGAAGGAAAACCCCGACACCTCTTGGGCATCGGCGAACCCGACGACTTCTTCGCCGCGATCGAAAACGGTGCCGACACCTTTGATTGCGTCGGCCCTTCACGTGTTGCACGCTCGAGCCGGGTCTATGTGATGGATGGGCGTTACAACCTCAACGTTGCCGCATCACGGCGTGACTTCAACCCCATCGATCCCGAATGCGACTGCTATACGTGTGCGCACTACACGAAGGCCTATCTGCATCACCTATTCAAAACCGGCGAAATGCTCAGCGCCACGCTGGCCACCATCCACAATGAACGCTTCACGGTTCGTCTCGTTGACCGCATACGCGAATCGATCGCCGACGGCACCTTCGGCGACTTCAAAGCCGATTTCCTCGCCCGCTACTACGCCCCGCGCTAATCCCCACGATTTGGGACGTTTTCGTTGACCTGATCGCGATAAGTCAACCGCAGCGCCACAAATCGTGAGGTGGTTAGGCCCAGTAGGACTCTTCGCTCTTCTTGAGCCACGCGATCACCGCGATCGTGATCGGCATGACGGCGAACTCGACGAGACACTTGTAGACAAAACCCACGATGAAGTAGTTCCAGAACTGCCCCATCGTGGAGATGCCGATCGCCGTGGCTGCGATCGAGCAGAAGATGAACGTGTCGGCCATTTCGCCGACCCCGGTCGAGCCGGCCAGGCGGGCCCAAAGCCTCGGCTCAGCGGTGCGGGCCTTGATCTTGATCAGCACCCACGCGTTGAGGAACTGGCCGACCAGATAGCCGCACACGCTGGCGAGCACGATTTGCGGCACAAGCCCGAGCACCGACTCATAAGCTTCCTGGTTGGCGTAGAAGTCGGCCGGTGGCATCTTTTGCACCACCCAAAACGTCGCCGACGCCAACACCGCCATCGCAAAACCCATCAAGATGGCGCGTTTGGCAGCTGCGAAACCATAAACCTCGGAGATGACGTCACCGAGTATGTAAGCCAGCGGGAACAAGATCGCGCCGCCGTCGGTGATGACGGGGCTGATCTGTACCGGCCCCAAGCTCAATTCCCATGATCCGAAGGCGATCCCCTTGGTGGCGGCGATATTGGACACCACAAGCACGACGCAAAACAGTGCCAGTATGAGGTCATAGCGGGTGGACCCTCGCGAGGCGTGACGCGGCTCCACAGACGATCCGGCCGGTGATGAACTCATGACCAAATCCAACCACGCCGGGTGCTAATGCGAGAATCATGGGCATGGCTTCCGACCTCCCCCACACCACCGATGTCCTTGTCGTTGGCGCCGGTCCGGCCGGCTCAGCGGCAGCGGCATGGCTGGCGCGCAAGGGCTTGGACACCACGCTGGCCGATGCGGCGGTCTTTCCGCGCGACAAAACCTGCGGCGACGGGTTGACACCGCGTGCCATTGAAGAGCTCAACCGGCTCGGCCTCACCGATTGGGTCCTGAGCCACGGAACCAACAGGGGGCTACGCGCGGCCGGATTCGGTCACGAACTCATGCTCCCGTGGCCCGGCGGTTCTTTGCCTGACTACGGTTCGGCGGTGCCGCGCACCGAGCTCGACCACAAGATCCGCGACGTCGCGCTCGAAGCGGGCGCCACGCCTTTGGAAGATGCGCGCGCCGTGGCCGCTGAACGTGACGCAGGTGGACGAGTCACGTCGGTGACGTTCCAGCGCGGGGACAAATCACGCCATACGGTCTCATGCAACCGACTCGTCGTCGCCGATGGCGTGCGCTCCCCGCTCGGCCGGATCCTAGGCCGCGAATGGCATCGCAACACCGCGTATGGGGTTGCAGCGCGCAGTTACGTCAAATCGGGCCGCAGCGACGATCCGTGGATCTCCTCTCACCTTGAACTCCGTGGCGAGGAGGGTGAAATCCTTTCCGGCTACGGCTGGATTTTCCCCCTCGGCAGCGGCGAAGTGAACCTCGGTGTCGGC
>JBBSRT010000084.1:0-7516 GCA_038242765.1 Propionibacteriales bacterium | reverse complement strand
TGGCCCCCTTCGCGCTGCCCTCATGGGCTTCGGCCATGGCCTCGGCGCCATTTGGTCCGCCATTGCGGCCCTCGTCGGCGCTGTCGCACGCAGCGTAGGTAGCGGCGCCCGCGATCTCGAACCCGAACAACGCCGCGATGGTGTCGGGCTCGCATTGGTTGGTCTTTCTCTCATCGTCGCCGCGTCGGTGTGGTGGCGTATTCCCGGGCCCGTGGGTCAAACGGCCCGCGGCGTCATCACCGGAAGCGTCGGCATCCTGGGCTGGGCTGTCCCGGTCGTGCTCGCAGTCGTAGCTTGGCGCACGCTTCGACATCCCGACGGCAATGGTCCGGCCGGTCGGCAGCTCATCGGCTGGATGTCCATCACCGGTGGCATTCTCGGTCTGGTCCATGTCGCTCACGGCGTTCCGCGCCCCAGCGACCCCGACGCGATGAAAGAGGCGGGCGGTGCCGTCGGCTATTTCGTCTCGGCCCTGCTGGTGGATCTGTTCCGCAGCCCGGTCGTTGCCGTTGGGCTGCTGGTGTTGCTGGTCTGCTTCGGCCTTCTGGTGGTGACCGGCATCCCTTTGTATGCCGTTCCCGCGCACCTGAGTGCATTGAAAACGAAGGTGCTGGGCCGCACTGCACCGGTCGAACCGTCCGCTGCCGAAACGGGAGTTCCCAAGCGGCGTCACCCGCACACACGCCCACTCAAGACGCAGGATGAGCCATACGACAACCCACTGGTCGATGGCCCAGACGACGACAAACCAGCGTCCGCAGCGCCAATCCCCTATCTCGACGAAACAGACCTTGACGACGGCCCACCTGTGTCGGCGAAGCAGATCGAGCCGATCCCCGCACGCGCCGAGCAGCTCGCACTCTCGGGCGACGTCGTCTACACGCTTCCCGACAGCGCGACGCTGCGTGAAGGATCGCCACCCAAGGCTCGATCGAAGGCCTCCGACGAGGTTGTCGATCGCCTGACCGAGGTGTTGGCACAGTTCCAGATCGACGCAACCGTTACCGGCTATACCCGTGGCCCCACAGTCACCCGTTACGAGGTTGAGCTCGGTCCGGCGGTCAAAGTCGAAAAGGTCACTGCGCTGTCCAGGAACATTTCCTATGCGGTGGCCTCCAACGAGGTTCGAATCCTCTCGCCGATACCCGGCAAGTCGGCCATCGGTGTCGAAATACCGAATGTTGACAAAGAAATGGTTTCACTGGGTGACGTACTCCGTTCGGCTAAGGCGCGCAGCAATCATCATCCGATGGTCGTAGGACTGGGCAAGGACGTCGAAGGCGGTTTCGTGGTCGCCAACCTTGCCAAGATGCCGCACCTTCTGGTCGCCGGTGCCACCGGTTCGGGCAAGTCGAGCTTCATCAACTCGATGATTTCTTCGATCCTGATGCGCTCTACCCCCGATGAGGTGCGCATGATCCTGGTCGATCCCAAACGCGTCGAACTGACCGCGTATGAGGGCGTGCCGCATCTCATCACGCCGATTATCACCAACCCCAAGAAGGCCGCCGAAGCGCTGCAGTGGGTCGTACGCGAAATGGATCTTCGCTATGACGACCTTTCTGCTTTCGGGTATCGGCCTATCGATGACTTCAACACGGCGGTCAAGACCGGAAAAGCCAAGACCCCGCCGGGCAGCGAACGGGTCCTGGCCCCTTACCCCTATCTTCTGGTCGTCGTCGACGAGCTCGCCGACCTTATGATGGTCGCTCCGCGCGATGTCGAGGACTCCATCGTCCGCATCACCCAGTTGGCCCGCGCAGCCGGTATTCACCTCGTGCTGGCAACTCAGCGACCCAGTGTTGATGTCGTCACCGGCCTCATCAAGGCCAACGTGCCCAGCAGGTTGGCCTTCGCCACGAGTTCACTTGCCGACAGTCGGGTCATTCTCGATCAGCCCGGCGCTGAAAAACTCGTCGGTCAAGGCGATGGCCTGTTCTTGCCGATGGGCGCCAACAAATCGATGCGTATGCAGGGAGCATGGATCACCGAGGCCGAGATCCAAGACATCGTCAAGCAGTGCAAGGAACAATTGCAGCCGGTCTACCGCGAAGACGTGACCGCGCCGAAACAAAGCAAACGCGATCTCGAAAGTGACATCGGCGACGACCTCGACCTTGTTGTCCAGGCCGTCGAACTCATCGTGTCGACCCAATTCGGGTCGACTTCGATGCTCCAGCGCAAATTACGGGTCGGCTTCGCCAAGGCGGGCCGGCTCATGGACATCCTCGAATCGCGAGGAATCGTGGGCCCCAGCGAAGGCTCCAAGGCTCGTGACGTACTCATCAAAGCCGACGACCTCGACATGGTCATCGCCGGACTTCAAGCGGAGTGAACCATGAACACCGATGCCTTTGAGGTTCGTCGCCGTGGCACCCTGTATGCGCTCGTCGGGCTGAGCGCAGCAGCAGTCGCCGTCATCTTTGGTATCCGTGCGACGCGCAACGGTGATGAGTGGTGGCTTTGGATCGTGGTCGCCGTTTTTGCCGTCCTTGCCTATGTGCATCTCATCGGCGCACTCGACTCGCGCACACCGCTGTTCGTTGCAGACGACCTGGGTGTGCGGATGCGGGTGGGCAATGACTGGGCCGGCGTCCTGTGGGACGACATGGGCGAGATTCGGGTCGAGCCACGCGAAGGATGGCGCCACGATCCGCGCATCACCGTGGTCTCGGGCGACGGCAGTTATGTTTTCACCGCCCCGATCGGCATCGCGACCACCGCATCGCCGGCCGAGGCAGAGGTGCAATTGGCTAGCCGTCGCCACGCTGCTTCATACTGAGGTGAGGCAATCGCGGCCAACCGAAGGATTTTTATGTCTGATGCTCCTGCTGAGCAGCCGAGCAGATTGAACATCGCCAATGTTTTGACCGTGGTCAGGATCATCGGCGTACCAGTTTTTGGATGGCTTCTGCTTACCGAGGGTGGCGATTCTGTCGCGCTCCGCCTGTGGGCATTTGTCGCATTTGTGCTGCTCATGATCACCGACCGCATTGATGGCGACCTAGCGCGTAAATACAACTTGGTCACCAATTTCGGCAAGGTGGCCGATCCGATTGCCGACAAGGCACTGACCGGTATGGCGTTTGTGGGTCTGTCGATTATCGGCCTCCTGTGGTGGTGGGTCACCCTCGTGGTGCTGGTGCGCGAATGGGGCATCACCTTGATGCGGTTCGTGGTGATGAAATATGGTGTCATGCCGGCAAGCCGCGGCGGCAAGATCAAGACGACGCTGCAGGCGGTTGCCCTCGGCGGCTATATCCTGCCGTTCGAAATCTGGGATACCGGTTTCACCGCTGTCCTGCTTTGGATCACCCACATCATTATGGCTCTCGCGGTGATCGTCACGCTGGCCACTGCCGTTGACTATGTGCGCCAGGCATTTAAGCTACGCGCCGAGCACAAGAGCACGGAAGTTGCGTGAGTCTTGCCCGGGAGTCGATTGCCGCACTGCGTGCGGCTGGCGCCACAATCGCCACGGCTGAATCGCTGACCGGTGGGCGGCTCTGCGCGAGTCTTGTCGACGTTGCCGGCGCCTCTGCGGCCGTGCGCGGGGCCGTCGTGGCCTACACGCCTGCAGCCAAACGCGACGTGTTGGGAATCGACGCGGCCCTCATTGCCGAGTTCGGCGTCGTGTCGGCGCAAACGGCGATGGCAATGGCCGACCGGGCACGCAATATTTTTGCTTCGGACTATGCACTGTCGACCACCGGTGTAGCCGGTCCCGATCGCAGCGAAGGTAAAGAAGCCGGCATCGTATTCATTGCACTTGCGGGCCCGCAGCCCACTATTTTCGAGTCGCTCCGCCTTGAGGGCGACCGCGATATGATCCGCAATCGGACCGTCGAGCGGTGCTTGTCACTGCTGCTCGATAGGCTGGGGGGAAGATAACTGCTAACCGTACGGTTATATCAACAGATGATGAACATCAACCTAGGCATTCGAGCTGGAAAGGCGCGCCCGTGACTTCATTGCGTCAGTTCGTCGGCGAGGTGCTTCGCGCACGCCGGATCAAGGAAGGACTGACCCTTCGCGATGTTTCCGCGAAGGCGCGCGTCAGCCTGGGTTATATTTCTGAAGTCGAACGCGGTCAAAAAGAAGCGAGTTCAGAGCTGTTGGCAGCATTGTGTTCAGCGCTCGAAGTGCCGATGTCATCGGTGCTCCTAGACGTGAGCCTGCTGTTGCGCAGCGAAGAGGAAGCCGAGGCGATGTTGGCTTCGCTGTCGTCGATCCGCACCCCCGCCCCGGCAGCCAACTCTGGCTCGGTGTCTGCTTCCGCCGCGTGAGACATAGCGAATTCTGGCAACGCATGGAGCACCACTTGGGACAGTCTTATGCGCCGGTGTGGGCGCAGAGCCATGTCCTCTCCTCGCTGGGCAGCCGGACAGTCGACGAAGCCTTGACCGCTGGCGAAAGCCCCAAAGCGGTGTGGCGAGCAGTCTGGGCTGAGCTCGAACTCCCCGCGACCGACCGCTGAGGCCGAGCTGATCGGTTGCTGGCTCGGTGGGCACCTTGGTCGCGGTCATGGAAGACTCTGCCCATGACGACAGCCCAACTATCCCAGCCTGCTGACGCGCCCGGCATTGCTGTCATCGGCGGCTCGGGGTTCTACACCTTTTTGGAGAATGCCCGCGATGTCGATATCGACACTCCCTACGGGATGCCGTCAGCTCCGATAGCGGTCGGGTCAGTAGATACGGCCGCGGGGCCGCGTGCGGTCGCGTTCCTTCCACGGCATGGTCCGGACCACCAGTTCCCAGCACACAAGGTGAATTACCGCGCCAACATGTGGGCACTGCGAAGCCTGGGGGTCAGACAAATCCTGGCGCCCTGCGCCGTCGGCGGACTACAACGGGCGCTCGGTCCCGAAACTTTGGTGATCCCCGACCAGCTGGTTGACCGAACTCGAGGACGTGTCCAAACCTACTTTGATGAGGGCGCCTGCCACATTAGTTTTGCCGACCCGTATTGCCCACGCTTGCGCGTCGCGCTTCGCGACGGTCTGGCCAACCAGTCGCCGATCGACGGCGGCACGATGGTTGTCATTGACGGCCCAAGATTTTCGACCAGAGCAGAATCGCAGTGGTATGCATCCCTTGGCTGGTCGGTGGTCAACATGACCGGCCATCCCGAAGCGGTGCTCGCCCGCGAACTCGCGATGTGTTATGCCACGGTCGCGCTGGTCACCGACCATGACGCGGGGGTTGACGCGCAAACGTCGGTCAGTCAATCGGCTGTTTTTGAGCTGTTCGCCAAGCACACCGACCGGCTACGCGATGCGTTGCGCACCGTTGCTGCCCGTTTGCCCGCTGAACGCGATTGCGACTGCGCCAGTGCCGTCGCAGGACTCGATCTGCCTATCGAGCTGCCGTGAGGGTCCTGCTCACCGGCGCAGCCGGATTCATCGGCCATCATATTGGCATCGCCGCGGCGGCCGCGGGCCACGACGTGGTGGCACTGGACCTGTTGCTGCCGCAGGCGCATGGGCCCCGGGCTGCCCTTCCGGCGGGTGTGAAACGCGCAGATGTGCGCAATGCCGATCAGCTGGATGCGCTGTTGGGCGATGTCGACGTCGTTTGCCATCAGGCCGCGATGGTCGGCAACGGTGTCGATGCCCAAGACATGCCCGATTATGCTTCCCACAACGACTACGGCACCGCTGTCCTCTTGGCGGCGATGGCCCGCGCCGGCGTTTCCGACTTGGTGCTCGCCTCGTCGATGGTCGTCTATGGCGACGGTCGTTACCTGTGCCCAACCCATGGCGATGTGCCGCCGGCGGTCCGCCGCGATGAGGACCTGCGCGCCGGCGACTTCGAACCACATTGCCCCAGGTGCGATGGGCCGATCCGTTGGCATTTGATCGGCGAGGACACCGTCTTTGCTCCCCGTACGAGCTATGCGGCCTCCAAAGTGGCCCAAGAGCACTATGCCGCCGCGTGGACCATCTTGGAGTCGGCGCGCTGCGTGGCGTTGCGTTATCACAATGTGTACGGCCCCGGCATGCCCGCGGACACGCCGTACGCCGGAGTCGCGGCGATTTTCAGATCGGCAATCGCGCGCGGCGAATCACCACGCGTCTTCGAGGACGGCAACCAAATCCGCGACTTCGTCCATGTCGAGGATCTTGCCCGGGCCAACGTGGCGGCCATCGAACGCGTCGCCGACCATGCTCGCGGCGTCACGCCCTACAACATTTGCTCAGGCCGACCCTACACGATTGGTGCAATGGCGGCGCGACTGGCGCAGACCGCTGGCGGCAAGACGCCGGTGGTGACGGGGGACTACCGCGCCTTCGACGTGCGCCATGTGGACGCATCACCCGAAGCCGCCAAGATGGGTCTAGGCTTCAGCGCCGACATCATGCCCGACGACGGCATCGCACAGCTTGCGACGGCCCCCATGCGGACCCGCTGAAACTGGTCACCAGCGCGTTAACAGCAGGTGCTGGATAAGCAATGCCGTCACGACCTGCGAGGCCAGCAACCCTCGATGCCAGCGAGCCGGCAACAACGACGGCAACATCAGGATCCAAAACGTGAACGGCAACCAGATGCGTTCCACCTCGGCTTTGCTCATGCCTGAAAGAGTCGCGACCACGACGCACAACAGCGCACCGGCGGCGAGCACGGCGACAGGCTCGCGGTGGCGCACCGCTGTAGCCGCGCGCGGAAACGCTGCCCACGTCGCCAAACCGATCGTGGCCGTCCAGGCGGCGATGTTGGCCCATACCCAATAGGAATAGGGCCGATCCATGGCGATGCCTTCGTAGTAGCGCACCCGCAGAACACCGAACGCGTCCCACCAATAGAAACCCGCCGCGCTGAATGCAGCCGCGACGGCAAGGGCACCGCCCAGCGCCCACAGCAGCGGCCGCCAGGCACGCGCCGCGATAAGCACGGCCACCGCCAAGAGGCCCAGAAGCAGCAGCCCGTATGACAAATAAATGCACAGGCCGAGCAGCAGCCCAGCCCCGATGCCCCAGCCGGCGCGGCGGGGTACGTCGCGGGCTTTCGCGCTCAACACCAAAAGCGCCAAACCCCATACCGAGACTGCGGTGAAAATCGCGTCGCCGCTGACACCCATCCAGATTGCCGACGGGGCTAGGACCCACCAGATGGTGACCCTGCGCGCGGTTTGCTCACCAGAAAGCGCCTTGATCGCGATGGCTCCGGCTACCACGGATGTTGTCCCCAACGCCACAACGGTGAAGCCGACCCAAAACGGGTCGTTGATACCCAACCGGTCGAGCAACACAAAAAACAACAAAGCCCCCGGCGGATGGCCCGCGACATGGGTCTGCCAGTTTTCGGGCGAGGCAAACGGGATGCGGTCGATGAAGTCGGTGAGGGCAGCGTGGATCGAGACGACTCGGCTGGCGTCGAAGAGGTATTCGCGTTTGCGCTCAAAAACGCTGCTCAGGCCAGACGTGCCGTCGACAAATGCCAGCGACATGGTCCATGCCCAACTTGCGGCATACGCCGTCGCTAAAAATTGAGCCCACTTCAACTGCTGGGTA
>JBBSRT010000083.1:0-7594 GCA_038242765.1 Propionibacteriales bacterium | reverse complement strand
GTCGAATCGAGCAAGGGCGAGCACCGACAGATGGCGCGTGAACTGTTGGTCGAACTCACCGCCGAGGCAGGGAAGGCTACCCGCGTAGGCATTTCGGGCGTTCCCGGCGTCGGCAAGTCGACCTTCATCGAAGCACTGGGTGCGCACCTGATCGACCAAGGACACCGGGTGGGTGTGCTTGCTGTCGACCCGTCAAGTGTGCGAACAGGCGGATCGGTCATGGGCGACAAGACGCGCATGGCGAGCCTGTCGACCAACCCGAATGCCTACATACGCCCCTCGCCGACCGCCGGCACACTCGGTGGGGTTGCGCGGGCGACAGCGCAGTCGATCACGATCTTGGAGACCGCCGGTTATGACGTGGTGCTCGTAGAAACCGTCGGCGTGGGCCAGTCCGAAATCACGGTGGCCGGTATGGTCGACACGTTTTTGTTCCTGACGATTGCGCGCACCGGCGACCAGCTTCAAGGCATCAAGAAGGGCATCCTCGAGATCGCCGATGTCGTCGCGGTCAACAAGGCCGACGGCGACCGGGTTATCGAGGGCCAGGCAACGGCCAAGGAGCTTGCCGGCGCGATGCGGCTCGTTTATGCCGGCACCGGCGGTTGGGTGCCTCCGGTGGTGACGTGCTCGGCGCTCGAAGGCACCGACATCGACGTCGTATGGCAGCGGGTCGGCCGGCATCGCGAATTCCTGGGTGTGCGCGGACTCGCCGAAAAGCGCGCCCAGCAGCAGCTCGACTTCACATGGGCGCTCGTACGTGACGAACTCGAGCAACGCCTCCGCAACGACAAACGGGTCGCAGCGGTGCGGGGCGACATACGTGAGGCGGTGTTGAGTGGCGAACTGCCCGCGGTCAACGCTGCCGACCGGATCCTGGCCGCATACGACTCCGCCGACTCCTGAGGTGTCGGGGTAGTCGCCATCGACAACAGCCCGTGAACGTGGGAAAGCGACGGCGGGTTTTGGGTGACAGGATAGGCGTATGACCGATGCGCTCGACGGCTTCGCCCCGGCGACTCGGGAATGGTTTACCGATGCTTTCGCTGAGCCGACGCCAGCGCAGGCCGGCGCCTGGGACGGGCTGCGCGGCAACCAACACCTGCTGGTCGTCGCGCCGACCGGTTCGGGCAAGACATTGGCGGCGTTTCTGTCGAGCATCGACACGCTCATGAGCACCCCGCGTCCCGAAGAGCCGGGCACCCGGGTGCTTTACATCTCGCCGCTGAAAGCACTCGCGATCGATATCGAACGCAACCTGCGGTCGCCGCTGGTGGGCATCACCCAGGCGGCAGCACGCCGCGGCGAAAAGCTCACACCGGTCACCGTCGGCGTACGTTCGGGCGACACACCGCAGCGTGAACGGCGCGCCCTGATCACCAAGCCCCCCGACATCTTGATCACGACACCTGAATCTCTCTATCTGATGCTCACCTCGGCCGCCCGCGAAACCCTGCGTACGGTCTACACCGTCATCGTTGATGAGGTCCATGCTGTCGCCGGCACCAAGCGCGGCGCCCATTTGGCGTTGTCGCTGGAGCGGCTCGACGAACTCGCGACGAAGCCGGCTCGCCGCATCGGCCTCAGTGCCACGGTGCGACCCCATGAGGAAGTCGCCCGATTTTTGGCCGGTCAGGCGCCGGTACGCATAGTGGCCCCAGCGTCCGACAAGCGACTCGAGTTGCGTGTCGTGGTGCCCGTCGAGGACATGACCCAGTTGCCGCCGGTCGAAGCCGCCGGCACCAGCGCCGCACGTTCGATGGATGATTCGCCGCAGGGCAGCATTTGGCCGCACGTCGAACAGGCGATTCTCGATGAGGTGCTGGCGCGGCGTTCGACCATCGTCTTTGCTAACTCGCGCGGGCTCGCCGAAAAGCTGACCGCACGCCTCAACGAGTTGTATGGCGCTCTCGACACCCACGCGGCGGCTGATGCGACAGAGTCCGTCCGCTCGCCGGCCCAGATGTCGGGTGCGAGCGGCCAATCCGCAGGCGGGACGACTTTGCTGGCGCGAGCGCACCACGGTTCGGTCAGCAAAGAACAACGTGCCGTTATCGAAGATGATCTCAAGGCCGGTCGGTTGCGCTGCGTCGTAGCCACCTCGAGTCTCGAGCTCGGCATCGACATGGGTGCGGTCGACCTCGTCATCCAGGTTTCGGCTCCGCCGTCGGTGGCCAGCGGTTTGCAGCGCATCGGCCGCGCCGGCCATCAGGTCGGCGAGGTTTCGCGCGGCGTCATCTTCCCTAAGACCCGCCAAGACCTCATCGGGTCGGCCGTCGCGGCCGAACGCATGCTTGACGGACTCATCGAGCAGCTTGATGTACCCCGCAACCCGCTCGACATCCTCGCCCAACAGACTGTTGCCGCTGCCGCCCTCGAACCGCTCGATGTCGAGCGATGGTTTGAAACCGTGCGGCGCAGCGCACCGTTTGCCTCGCTGCCGCGTTCTGCCTATGAGGCAACCCTCGACCTGCTGGCCGGGCGTTATCCCTCCGATGAATTCGCCGAACTGCGACCCCGGGTGGTGTGGGACCGCGATGCCGGCACGATCACCGGCCGGCGTGGAGCCCAGCGCCTCGCCGTCACCAGCGGCGGCACGATTCCTGATCGGGGCATGTTCACGGTCACGTTGCCCGCCGACGCCGAAACCCAGGGCAGCCGGCGCGTCGGCGAGCTTGATGAAGAAATGGTTTATGAGTCACGCATCAACGACGTGATCGCGCTCGGCGCCACGAGCTGGCGGGTGCAAGAAATCACCCACGACCGCGTCGTGGTGACACCGGCCTACGGCGAGCCCGGCCGCCTACCTTTTTGGAAGGGCGATGCGATTGGCCGGCCAGCCGAGCTCGGCGAAGCCCTCGGCCGGTTCCAGCGCGAGATGGCCGGCGCGAAGATTGACGATGCTCGACAACGCGGCAGCGCTGCCGGACTCGATGACCGGGCGATCACCAACCTGCTGGCTTTTCTGTCCGAGCAGCGCGCCGCGACAGGCCACATACCGAGCGATCGGACGCTCGTCTTTGAACGATTCCGGGACGAACTGGGCGATTGGCGCATTGTGTTGCATTCGCCGTATGGGCGGCGCGTGCACGCCCCCTGGGCGCTTGCCGTGGCTGCACGGGTGAAGGAACGCTTCGGCATCGACGGGTCGGTGGTGGCAAGCGACGATGGCATCGTGGCGCGCATCCCCGACACCGAAGCAGCAGCCCCCGCAGCCGACCTTTTCACCTTTGCCGCCGACGAGCTCGAACACATCGTCACCGAGGAGGTCGGCGGCTCGGCGCTGTTTGCCTCTCGCTTCCGCGAATGCTCCGCCCGGGCTCTGCTGCTGCCGCGCCGCAATCCGGGCAGGCGCGCACCGCTATGGCAGCAGCGGCAGCGTTCGGCTCAATTGCTCGACGTGGCCCGCAAATACCCGACGTTCCCGATCCTGCTCGAGACCGCACGCGAATGCCTCCAGGATGTCTATGACCTGCCCGCCCTGAGCGCCCTGACCGGCCGCCTTGCCAGTCGCGAGATCACTATCGTCGAAGTCGAGACCGAGCGCGCCTCGCCTTTTGCCCAAACGATGTTGTTTGGGTATGTGGCCGCCTTCCTTTACGAGGGCGACAGCCCGCTGGCGGAGCGGCGGGCCGCTGCGCTCGCTTTAGACCCGACGCTGTTGGCGGAGCTCCTCGGGCGGGCCGAACTGCGTGAACTTCTCGATCCTAGCGTCATCGATCACACCGAAGTAGAGCTTCAGCGTCTCGACGAGGACATGTTGGCCCGTGATGGCGAAGACGTCGCCGACCTGCTGCGCCTGCTCGGACCGCTCACCACCACAGAAATAGCCCAGCGCTCGAAGGAGCCGGCCGAGGTCGAGCAGTGGCTCAAGGCGTTGGGGTCTGCCAAACGGGCTCTCGAACTCAATATCGGCGGCCAGGTGCGCTGGTGTGCCATCGAGGACGCCGCGCGAATGCGTGATGCCCTCGGCACGCCCATACCCGCCGGTGTGCCCGACGTCTTCCTTGAAGGCGTAGCAGATCCTGTCGGCGACCTCGTTGCACGATTTGCCCGTACGCATGGCCCGTTTGCGGCCACGGAGCCGGCCGCTCGCTTCGGGCTCGGAGTCGCTGTCGTGACCGACGTGTTGCGCCGACTGGCCGGTGACCGACGGCTGGTTGAGGGGGAGTTCCGGCCCCTTGCGACGGGCACCGAATGGGTTGATTCGGAAGTGTTGCGCCGGTTGCGTTCGCGTTCACTTGCGGCGTTGCGCAGCCAGGTCGAGCCGGTCGAACCTGCTGCTTTTGCACGGTTTCTGCCCAGTTGGCAGCAGGTCGGGGCCAACCTGCAGGGCGTTGACGGTGGCGCCGCTGTCGTCGAGCAACTCGCCGGCGTGCCGCTGCCGGCCTCAGCGTGGGAGAGTCTCGTGCTGCCCGCACGCGTGCGAGATTATGAGCCCTCGATGCTTGACGAGCTCACCGCCTCCGGAGAGGTCGTCTGGTCCGGAGCCGGCGCACTGTCAGGCAACGACGGATGGGTGCGGCTCGCACCCGCCGAATTTGCCGTCGGCGCGACACCCTACGAGACAAGCGCTCTTGAGGACCAAGTGCTTGCCGCTCTGGGCGGTGGCGGCGGCTTTTTCTTTCGCCAACTCGCCGACGCGGCCGGTAGCACTGATGATGCCGCATTGGGAGAGGCGCTGTGGGGGCTCGTATGGGGTGGGCGTGTCAGCAACGACACGCTCGCGCCGCTGCGCACCCTGATTCGAAGCCGGTCAGCTCACCGCACCGCGGCACCGCCGCCCCGAGCACGGCTGCATCGCGGACTGGGACGATCCGGTATCGGTCGCCCGGGCCTCGGTAGGGCACCGTCGGTCAGCCGCAGCGGACCACCGACGGTGAGTGGGCGTTGGTGGGCACTGCCGGTCCACGCAACCGACCCGACAGCATTGGCGCTCGGCACCGCCGAGTCGCTGCTCGATCGCTATGGTGTCGTGACTCGTGGGTCGGTGCAGGCCGAAAGCATCCCGGGCGGTTTTGCCGCCGTCTATCGGGTATTGCGGGAGATGGAGCAGTCCGGACGCAGCTTGCGTGGCTACTTCATCGAGACGCTCGGCGCCGCGCAATTCACCACGTCGGCGACGGTTGACCGGCTCCGCGTGCACGGACGCAAACCCGGTGAGGAGCCGCCGACCTGTGCGGCAATCGTGTTGGCAGCAACCGATCCAGCGAACCCGTATGGCGCGGCACTGCCGTGGCCCGAGCGGCCTTCGACGCAGCGGCCCTCAACGCAGCAGGACTCGTCGCAGCGGGCCTCCAAAGAGGCAGAGCCGTCGCCTGACGAAGCGAAATCCCAAGCTGGGGAGCGTGGCCGTGGGCACCGGCCGGGCCGCAAAGCCGGCGCGATTGTCGTCCTGCATGACGGCCATCTGGTGCTTTATCTCGAACGGGGCGGCAAGTCGGCGCTGACTTTCCGGGCCGGCGACGAGGCATTGACCGCGGCCTCGGTCGCGCTGGTGTCGTCGGTACGTGCCGGACACATCGCTCGGCTGTCGATCGAACGCATCGACAGGCAACTGGCGCAGTCGACAGCGGCCGGTCAGGCATTGCTTGTTGCCGGTTTCGAACCCACGCACAAGGCCATACGGCTCCATGCCTGAGGGCGATACCGTATGGCGCACCGCGGCTCATCTGCATGCCGCGCTGGCCGGCAACACGTTGACCCGCACGGATTTTCGGGTCCCGGACTTTGCTACCGCAGACCTGTCAGGCCAACGCGTTGACGAGGTCGTCGCGCGCGGCAAACACATCCTGATGCGCGTTGGCGGGCACACCATTCATACGCATTTAAAGATGGAAGGCGCTTGGCACGTTTATTCCTCGGGGCAGAGGTGGCGCCGGCCGGCCTTCGAAGCGCGACTGGTCCTTGAGACTGCGGCTGCCCAGGCGGTGGGCTTTTCGCTAGGCGTCGTTGCGTTGCTCGACCGCGACGACGAGGCCTCGGTGGTTGGACATTTGGGACCCGACGTTTTGGGGCCGGACTGGGACCTCGAGGAGACGGTGAGCCGCATCGCATCCCAACCCGGTACGCCGATTTTTTCGGCACTGCATGACCAACGCAACGTCGCCGGCTTCGGCAACGTCTACGTCAACGAAATCTGCTTCGTGGGTGGTTTACTGCCGCTACGACCCGTGGGAGACGTAGCTGACCTGAGGCGCCTTGTCGGGCGAGGCCGGCAAATGATGGTCTCGAACCGCGACCGGGTAGAACGCACCATGACCGGCAACACGCGCAAGGGGCAGATGCACTGGGTGTTCAGTCGCGACGGGCGGCCGTGTCGGCGATGCGGTACGGCGATTTTGAACGATCAGATCGGGGTCGCGCTTCGACGCCGCAACGCGTTTTGGTGTCCGCACTGCCAGCGTTGAGCCTGCGAGGTTGGGGCGGCGCGGGGATAGATCAGCCGAATTCGACGGGATCGGGGCCCGTGCGCCGGCCGTTGTTCAAGGTGCTGATCGCCGATAGGTCATCCACGCTCAGCTCGAAATCGAAAATATCGAAGTTTTCGGCCATTCGCGACGCCGTCACGGTTTTGGGGATCACCACATTGCCGATTTCCAGGTGCCAACGCAGGATCACCTGCGCGGCGGTTTTGCCGAGCCTTCCGGCGATGTCCACGAGCAGCGTTTCATCGAGCAGTGCCGCCTGGGCCAGCGGGCTCCATGCTTCGGTGGCGATGCCCTCTTGGGCATGGAATTCTCGCAACTCGATCTGTTGGAGACCAGGATGGCACTCGATTTGGTTGATGGCCGGAAGCGAACCGCCGAGGTCGATGACCCGCATCAGGTGCTGGGTCTCGAAGTTCGACACCCCAATCGCCCGCACCGAACCGTCAGCGCGCAACTTTTCGAGCGCACGCCATGAATCAAGATAGCGGTCCTGCTTTGGCGCCGGCCAATGGATCAGGTAGAGGTCAACGTAGTCGAGCCCGAGCTCGCTACGGCTCGACTCGAAGGCCTTCAGCGCCGACTCATAACCCTGGTCGTCGTTCCACAATTTGGTGGTGATGAACAGGTCTTCGCGGTCGATGCCTGACTCGGCGACAGCCTCCCCGACGGCGGCCTCGTTGCCGTAGGCCTTCGCGGTATCGATATGCCGGTAACCAGCCTTGAGCGCTTCGGCGACGGCTGCCTTCGTTTCGGCCGGCGGTATCTGGAAGACACCAAAACCAAGTTGCGGGATGTGGACATCGTGTCCGAGATCGACGGTCGGGATGCTGCCAGTCATACAGGCTCCTTCGGGTGATTTCTCTCCACGCTACCGCCGAACCCAAGCGGTCGCCTCTTGCAAGGCGGTGCAACCGGGGGCTTCCTCAGTCGTTGGCGGCCCAGGCAGGGTTCCAGCCCTCGACGGCGTCGGCGGGCCGTGAATCGGGACCGACATAAATGGCCGATGGGCGGATCAGGCGGCCGGTCTTGTGCTGTTCGAGGATGTGGGCGCTCCAACCGGCGGTGCGTGCCGATGTGAACATCGCGGTGAACATGTTGGGTGGGATCTCGGCGAAATCGAGAACGATCGCCGCCCAAAACTCGACATTGGTTTCAAGGACCCG
>JBBSRT010000082.1:0-7601 GCA_038242765.1 Propionibacteriales bacterium | reverse complement strand
TGAGCCCGTCGGTGTCCTGTGCGACCTCGACACCTTGCGCAGCCTGCCGGTCGCCGAAGTGCGAAGCGGTCTTGCCGAGATCATCAAGTGCGGTTTCATCGCCGACCCGTCGATCCTTGAACTCATTGAAGCAGCACCGGGGGCCGCACTGGATGTCAACAGCCAGATTTTGGCCGAACTCATCATCAAGGGCATCGCCGTCAAAGCGACAACCGTTGCCGCCGACCTCTTCGAAGGGGGTGGCAGCGCAGGATCGATAGGTCGCGAAGCCCTCAACTACGGCCATACGCTGGCGCACGCCATCGAAAGACACGAAAATTTCACGTTCCGGCACGGCGATGCGGTAGCGATCGGCATGGTTTTTGTCGCGAAGTTGGCGCGGTTGACCGGCCACATCACTCCCGAGCTTGCCGCCCGTCACCGCCGCATCCTCGAACTCGTCGGCCTGCCCGTCAGCTACAAGGACGGGGTGTGGGATGAGCTGCAGGCCGCGATGAAGTTGGACAAGAAGGCGCGCGGCCATCAATTGAGATTCGTGATCCTTGACGGTTTGGCAAGCCCGGCGATCCTCGCCGGTCCCGACGACAGCTTCCTCGAGACGGCATACCGAGAGATCAGCCGGTGACGTATGCCGGTCGGCGGCAACGACTGGGCAAAACCCTGTCGTCGCGTGGCCTGGCCGGCGCCTACATCGGCCGGCTCGTCAATGTGCGTTATCTGACCGGTTACACCGGGTCCAACGGCGCAGTCCTGGTGCGGGCCGATGGCTCAGCGGCCTTTGCCACCGATGGGCGCTATCGCGACCAGGCCGCTATCGAGGTTCCCGATGTCGAGACCGTGATTTCGCGTGATCTCATGGCGGCGCTCGTCGGCAGCGGCAGCGGCAGCGCCGGTCTGGGTGCCGGGCCGCTCGGTGTCGAGACCCACGCGTTGAGCGTCGATGAGCATGCAGAACTCTTGGCAACGGCGGCCGGCACCACTCTTGTGTCGCTGGAACGCGTTGTCGAAAAGCACCGCGAAGTCAAGGACGACGACGAGCTTGCGGCGCTGCGCAGCGCATGCACGATCTCCACCGAAGCGCTCCGCCTCCTCCTCACCGGCACGTTGATGGGCCGAAGTGAGCGCGCGATCGCCCGCGAGCTCGAAAACACGATGTTCACCCTCGGAGCCGAGGCCATCGCTTTCGACACGATCGTGGCGGGTGGCCCGAATTCGGCCATACCGCATCATGCGCCCACCGATCGACTGCTCGAACGCGGCGATCTGCTCAAGATCGACTTTGGCGCGCGGGTCGACGGCTACCACGCCGATTGCACCCGTACGGTCGTCCTGGGAAAAGCCGCCGACTGGCAGCGCGAAATCTATGCCGCCGTGCAAGGTGCCCAGGCAGCAGGTCTGGGCGACCTGACCGACGGGGCCGACGTGGCGCAGTCGCGAGTCACCGTCGACGCATTCTTGGCAGCTGCGGGTTGGCTCGACCACTTCACGACCGGGCTCGGACACGGTGTCGGACTCGAAATTCATGAGGACCCATTCCTGGGCCCAAAGCATCTGGGTAAACTGGTGCCTCGCACTGCTTTGACGATGGAGCCGGGAATCTATCTGCCCGGCCGCGGGGGAGTGCGCATAGAAGACACCGCTGTTGTCACGAAAAGCGCCCCCGAGGTGCTCACCACGATGACCAAAGACCTGTTGGAGCTCGCCTGATGGCAACTACGAACGACATCAAAAACGGTATGGTCCTCGACCTCGATGGACAGTTGTGGACCGTCCTCTGGTTTCAGCACCACAAGCCCGGCAAGGGCGGCGCGATGGTCAAGACCAAACTCAAAAGCGTCATGAGCGGCAAAACCGTCGACAAGACGTTCAACGCCGGGCTCAAAATCGAAACCGCGAGCGTTGACAAACGCGACATGCAATACCTCTACCACGACGGCGAAAGCTTCGTGTTCATGGACACCACGACGTATGACCAGATGAACCTCTCCGAGACTGTTGTTGGCGATGCCAAAGACTTCTTGCTGGACAACCAAGACGCGATGGTGGCCGTGCACGAGGGCATCCCGCTCTACATCGAACTGCCGGCCAACGTCGAACTGCTCGTCGACTACACCGAGCCGGGCTTGCAGGGCGACCGCTCCAGCGGCGGCACGAAGCCCGCCAAGCTTGAGACGGGCCGCGAGATCCAGGTGCCGTTGTTCATCACTACCGGCGAAAAAATCAAGGTCGACACTCGTGACGGCAGCTACCTGGGCCGCGTGTCCTAAACGATGGCTGCCCGCACCAAAGCACGAAAACGTGCACTGGATGTCCTTTTTGAATGCGAAATGCGTGACGTCCCACTCGGTGACACCCTCGCGACGCGGATCGCCGACAACGACCCGCCGGTCAACGACTACACCGTGACCCTGGTCGAGGGCATCGTGGAGCACCGGACGCGCATCGATGAAGTGTTGTCCACCCCCGCCGTCGGGTGGACACTCGACCGGATGCCGGCGGTCGATCGCAACCTGTTGCGCATCGGCGCCTACGAGATCCTTTTTGTCGATGACGTGCCCGACGCGGTTGCGGTCAGTCAGGCGGTGCACCTGGCCAGAGAACTTTCCACAGATGAATCACCGACCTACATTAACGGCTTGCTGGCCCGCCTCGTCGAGATCAAACCCACGCTCTCTGCCTGAGACTCGCTCTGGGTGCGGCTGCGTCCAGCCAACCGGACGCGCTACAGTGGCAATCGAAGCAGACATCCTTTAACCACCGTCCCGAGAGGCGGAGAAGGAGGTCAGATCGTGGCGAACAGCCCCTCTGAGCCCTCGGGCGCAAAACCCGAATCCATCACCTCCCGCACCGTCCTCGATGAGACCGACATTTAGCGGGCGCTGACGCGCATCACCCATGAGATCCTCGAACGCAACCGTGACGCGGCCAACATCGTGTTGCTTGGCATTCCCACGCGCGGGGTGCATCTGGCGGCCCGTATCGCAACCCGTATGGGTGCTGTCGAAGGCCGTGACATGGTGCCCGGCGCCCTCGACATCACCATGTATCGCGACGATTTGCAGATGAAGCCCGCCCGTAACATCGAGCCCACATTCATCCCCGAAGACATTGACGACAAGATTGTCGTGTTGATCGATGACGTGTTGTTCTCTGGGCGCACCATCCGCGCAGCCCTCGACGCGCTGGGCGATCTTGGCAGGCCTCGAGCGGTCCAACTTGCCGTTCTCGTCGACCGCGGCCACCGGCAGGTGCCCATCCGGGCTGACTTTGTCGGCAAAAACCTGCCCACATCGTTGGCTGAAAGTGTGCGGGTCAACCTCCACGAGATCGACGGGTCCGACTCGGTCGACATCATCGGGGCAGGCGCATGAAGCGGCACCTGCTCAGCGCTGGCGACCTGAGCCACGACGACGCCATACGAATCCTCGATACCGCCGAAGAGCTGTTGTCCGTGGCGAGCCGCCCGATCAAAAAACTACCAACTCTGCGTGGCCGTACGGTCGTCAACCTCTTCTTCGAGGACTCCACCCGTACTCGCATCTCCTTCGAGGCGGCCGCCAAGCGGCTCAGCGCAGACGTTATCAACTTCACGACGAAAGGCTCGAGTATCTCCAAAGGCGAAAGCCTGAAGGACACGGCGCTCACTCTGCAAGCCATGGGCGCCGACGCCGTGATCGTCCGGCACAACCACTCGGGCGCGCCACACCGACTCGCGCACGCCCAATGGACGAAGGGTTCGGTCATCAACGCCGGCGACGGCACCCACGAGCATCCCACCCAGGCACTGCTCGATGCCTTTACGATGCGTCGGCACCTGGGTGATCTCGCCGGCAAGAACGTCACGATCGTCGGCGATGTCCTGCACAGTCGGGTGGCTCGCTCCAATGCGTTGCTGCTCGACACCCTCGGCGCCAACGTCACCCTCGTTGCTCCCCCGACCCTGTTGCCGGTCGGCGTCGACCACTGGCCCGTCGCCACGTCATACCGTCTCGACGACTCACTTGAGAATGCTGACGCCGTCATGATGCTGCGTGTGCAGAATGAACGCATGAAGGCCGCATTCTTCCCGAGCGCCCGCGAATACAGTCGGCGCTACGGCCTCGACACCGCGCGGATGAACAGGTTGCCCGACCACGCGATCGTGATGCACCCCGGCCCGATGAACCGCGGGATGGAAATCACCGCCGACGTCGCCGACTCGATCCGCTCGGTCATCGTCGAACAAGTCACCAACGGTGTCGCGGTCCGGATGGCAGTCCTTTACTTGCTGCTCAGCGGCGCGACCGAAACCACCACGCAGGAAGACACACCATGAGCGCATATGTCATCAAGGGCGCCAGCATCCTGGGCGCCGACATCGCCGACATCGCCATCGACGGTGAAACTATCACCGCCATAGGCACCGACCTCGACACCGCGGATGCGACCGTTATCGATGCCGCCTGCCTTGTCGCTCTCCCCGGACTGGTCGATCTGCATACGCACCTGCGCGAACCAGGTCGCGAGGACGCCGAAACCGTCCACTCCGGCTCCCGGGCGGCCGCCCGCGGCGGTTTCACGTGCGTGCATGCGATGGCAAACACCGAGCCGGTCGCTGACACCGCCGGAGTCGTCGAACAGGTATGGCGACTGGGACGCGAAGCCGGTTTCTGCGACGTCCAGCCCGTCGGTGCGGTCACAGTCGGCCTGGCAGGGGAACGACTGGCCGAACTCGGCGCGATGGCCGACTCGGCTGCGAAGGTGCGTGTCTTCTCCGACGACGGTAAATGTGTCTCTGATGCTGTGCTGATGCGCCGGGCCCTCGAATACGTCAAGGCCTTCGACGGTGTCGTCGCCCAGCATGCCCAAGAGCCGCGACTCACCGAGGGTGCCCAGATGAACGAGGGCGAGCTCTCGGGCATCCTGGGGCTCACCGGATGGCCCGCCGTCGCCGAGGAGGCGATCATTGCCCGCGACGTGCTGCTGGCCGAGCACGTCGGCTCCCGTTTGCACGTCTGTCATTTGTCGACCCGCGGTTCGGTCGAGCTGGTGCGCTGGGCCAAGAGCCGCGGCATCGACGTCACCGCTGAGGTCACACCGCACCACCTGCTGCTCACCGACGACCTCGTCCGCAGCTATGACCCGATCTACAAGGTCAATCCACCGCTGCGTACCGCCGACGACGTTGCCGCCGTGCGCGAGGGCCTCGCCGACGGCACGATCGACTGCGTGGCCACTGACCACGCCCCGCATCCGATGGAGGACAAAGAGTGTGAGTGGTCGGCGGCCGCCTTCGGGATGGTTGGCCTCGAAACCGCGCTCTCGGTCGTGCAGCACACCATGGTCGACACCGGCCTTATCGACTGGGCCGGAGTCGCTCAACGCATGTCGACGACTCCGGCGCTCATCGGCCGGCTCAGCGGTCACGGTCGCCCCCGTCAGGTAGGGGAACCGGCGAACATCGTCCTCTACGACCCCGCGGTTGAGCGCGTGGTTGTGGCAGCGGGCAGCGCATCACTGTCGCGCAACAATCCGTACGTCGACCGAAAATTGCCCGGCAGCGTCGTGGCGACCTTTTTGCGCGGCACACCGACCGTCCTCGACTCGACCCTTCAAGGAGCGGCCGTATGACATCACCTCCACTGCCGCACTCAGCCCTCCTCGTCCTCGAAGACGGTCGGGTGTTCGAAGGCGAATCCTATGGCGCGATCGGCGAAACGATCGGCGAAGCCGTGTTCTCCACGGGCATGACCGGTTATCAGGAAACTCTCACCGATCCCTCCTATCGGGGACAGGTCGTCGTGATGACTGCGCCGCACGTGGGCAACACCGGTATGAATGCCGATGATGAAGAATCGGAGCGAATCTGGGTCGCCGGATACGTGGTGCGCGATCCGGCCCGCGTGCCCAGCAACTGGCGTTCGACGCGCACGCTGGACGACGATCTCATCGCCCACGGGGTAGTCGGTATCAGCGGCATCGACACCCGTGCCCTGACCCGCCATCTGCGTGACCGGGGTGCGATGCGAGTGGGCATCAGCTCGATCGCAGACAACGTCGACAGCCTGCTGGCGCGGGTGCGGTCCGCTCCACAGATGACCGGTGCCAACCTGATGGACGAGGTGTCGACGACGCAAACTTATGTGGTCCCCGCGATCGGCGAACGGCGATTCACCATCGTGGCCGTCGACTTGGGCATCAAGGGCATGACTCCGCACCGCTTCGCGCAAAGGGGAATCGAGGTCCACGTCGTGCCGTCCAACGCATCGATTGGCGACATCCTGGCAATCAACCCCGACGGAGTCTTCTTCTCCAATGGGCCCGGGGATCCGGCCACCGCAGACCGATCGGTTGCGTTGCTTCGCGATGTCCTCGCTCGTCGTATCCCGTTCTTCGGCATTTGCTTTGGCAACCAGATTTTCGGTCGCGCTCTGGGCTTGGGCACCTACAAGCTCAAATATGGGCACCGCGGCATCAACCAGCCGGTGCAGGACCTGACTACTGGCAAAGTGGAAATCACCAGCCACAACCACGGGTTCGCCGTCGATGCACCGCTAGAAGAGGTGTTCGCAACTGACTTTGGTCCGGCGCGGGTCACCCATGTGGGGCTCAACGACCAGGTGGTTGAGGGGTTGGCCCTGCTCGAAGCGCCCGCATTCAGCGTGCAATATCATCCCGAAGCAGCAGCTGGTCCGCACGACGCGGCCTACCTTTTTGACCGATTCGTCGACGTGATGGTCTCGACTGCTGCAGAAAATATTTCCGCGACAGCGGGGGAGGAGGCCTAATGCCCAAACGTACCGACATCTCCTCGGTCCTGGTGATCGGCTCGGGACCCATTGTCATCGGGCAGGCATGCGAGTTCGACTACTCGGGCACCCAGGCGTGCCGCGTGTTGCGTGAAGAGGGCATGCGCGTCATCCTCGTCAACTCCAATCCCGCCACGATCATGACCGACCCCGAGTTCGCCGACGCCACCTACATCGAGCCGATCACGGCCGAATACGTCGAAAAGGTCATCGCCAAGGAGCGCCCTGATGCACTGTTGGCGACCCTGGGTGGCCAAACCGCACTCAATTCCGCCATGGAACTGCACAAGGCCGGCATCCTAGACAAATACAATGTCGAACTCATCGGCGCCTCGATCGAAGCGATCGAAAAGGGCGAAAACCGTGAGTCGTTCAAACGTATCGTCGACGCTTTGCCGCCCGAGTGGGCCGCCGAGTCGGCGAACTCGGTCATTTGCCACTCGATGGACGACTGCCTGGCAGCGGCCGATCAGCTTGGCTATCCCGTGGTCGTGCGGCCGTCATTCACGATGGGCGGGGCAGGTTCGGGATTCGCCTACGACCGCGACGACCTGCACCGCATTGCCGGCGCCGGATTGAGCGCGAGCCCGACCACCGAGGTGTTGCTCGAGGAGTCGATCATCGGCTGGAAGGAATATGAGCTCGAAGTCATGCGCGACACCGCCGACAATGTTGTGATCGTGTGCTCGATCGAAAACCTCGACCCGATGGGCGTCCATACCGGCGACTCGATCACCGTTGCGCCCGCCATGACACTGACCGATCGCGAATATCAGCGGCTGCGAGACATCTCGGTGGGCATCATCCGCGAGG
>JBBSRT010000081.1:0-7623 GCA_038242765.1 Propionibacteriales bacterium | reverse complement strand
GGCGGGCTGTGCTGGTTCGGCGGGCTGTGCTGCTTCGGCCGCGTCGGCTGCGGGGGTACCGGCGCGTTTGTGCTGCACCCATCCTTCGATGTTCCTCTGGCTGGTCGCGCCGACAGCCATTGCCCCCGGCGGTACGTCGTTGCGGATCGCGGTGAGGCCGGCGGTGTAGGCGCCGTCACCGATCTCTATCGGGGCGATGAACACGTTGTTGGCACCGGTGCGCGCATGAGCACCGACAACGGTGCGGTGCTTGCTGACGCCGTCGTAGTTGGCAACGATCGTCCCGGCGCCGATGTTTGACCCGGCACCGATCTGCGCATCGCCGACATAGGACAGGTGGGGAATTTTCGCCCCTTCGCCCAGTTGTGCGTTTTTGGTCTCGACGAACGTGCCGACCTTGGCGTTCGTGCCGATCTCGGTGCCGGGTCGCAGGTAGGCAAACGGGCCGACCGAAGCTCCTTCGCCGATCACCGCATCGGATGCGTGGGTCCGTATGACGGTGGCGCGCGGCCCGACCTCGACATTGCGCAACGTCGTGTCGGGACCGATGGTCGCTTCGGCACCCACGGTGGTCGCGCCAAGCAACTGGGTGCCCGGCAGAATTATCGAATCGGCCCCGATTGTGACCGCCGAATCGATCCACGTGGTGGCCGAATCAACAATCGTGACGCCCTCGCGCATCCAGTGTTGATTGGTGCGGCGATTGAGTTCGGCGCCCAGGCGTGCCAGCTGGGCGCGATCGTTGACGCCTTCGGTTTGCCAGATGTCTTCGAGCACGTGTGCGCCGACCGGCCGGCCGTCTGCGGCGGCGATGCCCACCACATCGGTGAGGTAAACCTCGCCCTGCGCATTGTTGGTGTCGAGCCGACCCAGGGCGTCGATCAGGAAGGTGGCATCGAGGGCCAAAATGCCGCTGTTGACCTCATGGATTTCTAGTTCGTCAACCGATGCGTCCTTGTCTTCGCGGATCGCGGTGACCTTTCCATTGGCGTCGCGGACGATGCGTCCATAACCGCTGGGATCGGCTAGTTGGGAGGTCAGGATCGTGACCGCGCGCGCGGCGGCGATGTGTTCGGCAACGAACTCACGCAACGTGTTAGCAGTCAGGAGCGGGACGTCTCCGTAGGTCACCAGCACGGTGCCTTGGGGCGCGCCATCCAGGGCTTCGAGCGCCACCTGAACGGCGTGCCCGGTGCCGTTTTGTTGTTCTTGTACGGCCAAAACCACTCGTTGGCCTGAGGAGCGCGGATCGAGCAGTTGTGGATCGAGTGACTCGATGTGATGAGTAACTTGCTCGCGGTCGTGGCCGATCACCGCGACCGTGCGGTTGGCTCCTGATGCCGCCACCGCGGCCAAAGCATGGGCGACCATGCTGCGGCCGCCGATTTCGTGGAGGACCTTCGCCTTCGCTGATTTCATCCGGGTGCCAGCGCCAGCGGCCAGGACGACTGCGGTGACCTCTTCGTTCACGTATTTCTCCCAATAGGTGGGCAAAAAGCTCCCCGGGTAGGAGTCGAACCTACGTCGCTAGTCCGCATTCAAAGTGCGGCGGGCCCTGCCGGCAGACCAACCGGGGATTGCGGACGTAAGCCTACCGGACGGTTGCGACGACGAAAACGCGCGTGAAGGGAAGCACCGTCGGGTGAGCGCTGGTCGGATAAGCCTGCCGCAGCGCCGCCTTGTATGCCGTTTCAAAGCGCCCGCGCAGCTCGGTGAACAGAGCCTGCAGCACGGGCCCCGCACCGGTGCCCGCGATCCACGGGTTGCCACCTCAGCGCACCCGCTCATATTGACCGGCCACCGCCATGAGCCGCGCATCGTCGCCGGGTGCCGCGATGAATTGAACTGCTAGCGGCAGGTTGCCGTCGGTGCGGCCGGCCGGCATCGAGACTGCCGGTTGCCCGGTGTGGTTCCATGCGGGCGTGTAGGCATAGAAGCGGCCCATCGAGAGCACGGTACGCAGGCCCGACTTGCCGGCCCAACGCCCGACCGGAACGGCGGGGCCGCTCATCGTGGGAGTGAGCAGGATGTCGACGTCGAGGCCCGCGAGCAGCTCGGCGCCGAAACGTTGACCGGCGGCGCGGGCGCGAGTGACCATTTTGGCGGTGATCGGTTTTCCGAGTAGCGCAATCTGACGGGTCCGTTTTTCGAGGAGACGTGGTTCGTCGACTCCGTTGGCCACATCATGGATGCCGGCGAGATAACGCGCGCTCATCGCCTGAGCCGACATACCGAAGTCGATCTTGACGTCGCGAACGTCGTGGCCGAACACGCGCAACGATTCAGCTGCCGCTCGTACCGCCGCAGCGACGCGCGGGTCGAGCGGCAACGGTACCGACATCGGGAAGGGTTGAAGACTCACGCCGATGCGCAACGGTCGCGGATCGGTAGCGGCTGCCTGCGTCAGCGACGTGTCGAAGTCCCCGATCGCGTCGAGGAAGAGCGCCGTGTCACTGATACGGCTGGTCAGGCAGCCCGGAGTCGACAGGCCTTGCCAGTTGCCCGAGCTTGGCATCGCGCCGCCGGTGGGCTTGAAGCCGACCAAGCCGCAGCATGCGGCCGGGATGCGGATCGATCCCGCACCATCGGACGCCAAGGCGATGCCGACGCCGCCGCCGGCTACTGCTGCGGCTGATCCGCCCGACGATCCGCCCGAGGTGTGGGCAAGGTTGTGCGGATTGCCGGTGATGCCGTGAGCTGCAGATTCGGTGAAGCCGAAGATCGCCAGTTCGGGCAATGTTGTCTTGCCGATGGCTATCATCCCGGCGGCACGAATTGCAGCAACGATCTCGGCATCGGCGGTCGCCGACGTCGTCGTCGACCGACTCCCCCAGCCGGTCACCTTGCCTGCCATGTCGAATTCGTCTTTGATCGCGATCGGTATCCCCAGCAGCGGCGCCGCGTCTTTGTTGGCGCGTCGCTTGTCGGCATCATCTGCGGCAGCGAGTGCTTCATGGTCATCGATGGCGACAAATGCATTGACCTGGGTGTTGACGCGGTGGGAAGCATCAAGCGTCGCCTCGGTCAACTGCCTGCTGGTGATCGCACCCTCGTTAAGGAGTTGAAGTTGGCGTGCTGGGCCCGCGATGATGCTGTCTTCGATGTCCATGGCTCGACTCTAATCGCGCACGCCCGGCAGCCAGAGGATGCTGGAGCGGTGAGCACAGATGACGGTCCACGCGCGCTGGCCTATGACTCGACGGCCGGGCGCTGGGCCCTGACCGCAACGATCCTCGGTTCGGCAATGGCGCTCCTGGACTCAAACGTGGTCAATATCGCCCTGCACCAAATGGGTGAAGATCTCGATGCGAGTCTCCAGCAGTTGCAGTGGATCACGAACGGTTATCTCCTGGCGTTAGCGTCGCTGATCTTGATCGGCGGCTCGCTGGGTGATCGTTTCGGTCGCCGTCGGATCTTCGAGATCGGTGTCGGGTGGTTTGCTGTCGCGTCGCTGTTGTGTGCGATCGCGCAAAGCGCCGACCAGTTGATTGCGGCCCGCCTGGTGCAGGGCGTCGGGGCAGCCCTGCTGACACCGGGCAGTCTGGCGCTCATACAAAGCTCGTTTCGGCGTCAAGACCGCAGCCGGGCGATCGGCGCGTGGGCCGGGTTGGGTGGCATCGCCGCTGCAATCGGACCGTTGCTGGGCGGTTGGCTGGTCGAATATGCGAGTTGGCGTTGGGTCTTCCTCATTAACCTGCCGCCGGCCATTGTCACCGTGGTCATCGCCCGGCGTTGGGTGCCTGAAAGCCGCGACACCGAGCGAGCCGGTCGGTTCGACATATCGGGAGCCACGCTTGGTGTCGTCGCTCTTGCGAGCATCACCTATGCCCTGATCGAGGCCAGCGGGTCGCCTGTGGTCTATGCCGCCGCATCAATCGGCGTGGTCGCCGCGGTGCTTTTTGTCGGGCTGGAGCGTCGCCGCCACAATCCGATGATGCCGACCTCATTGTTTGGTTCACGTCAGTTCAGCGCGGCCAATGCAATGACCTGGCTGGTGTACGCCGCGCTCGGAGCGGTGCTGTTCTTCCTCGTCCTGCAACTGCAGACCGTGGTCGGTTATGGGCCGTTTGCCGCCGGTGTCGCCACCCTGCCCATCACGGTCGTCATGCTGTTCTTCGCGTCCCGAGGCGGGGCGCTCGCACAGCGCATCGGACCGCGGGTACCGATGTCGCTCGGACCGCTGGTGTGCGCGTTCGGCGTTGCCCTACTGAGCGGGGTCGGCCGCACCAGCAGCTACTGGTCAGGAGTCTTTCCCGGCCTGCTTATTTTTGCGTGCGGGCTCGCGCTGCTCGTTGCTCCCCTCACCGCAACCGTTCTCGATGCAGCCCCCGATCGCCATGCCGGCATCGCCAGCGGCATCAACAACGCCATCGCTCGCGCCGGCTCGTTGCTCGCGGTGGCCGCACTGCCGGCCGTGGTCGGCCTGAGCGGGGACGACTATGCGGTGGCTGCCTCGTTTTCCGTGGGGTATGGGCGGGCGATGTGGATCTGTGCCGGATTGCTAGCCGCCGGCGGGGTGATCGCGTGGTTCCTGATCCGCAATGATGAGCATCACTAGGATGGCCCGGTGAGCAATTCGGACGAAGTTGATCGGCTCGTTGCGGCATGGCGTCGTGAGCGCCCCGAGCTCGATGTCGCACCGATGGAGGTTTTGAGCCGAATTTCACGCCTGGCCCGTCATCTTGACCGTGCCCGCCGAAGAGCTTTCGCCAGCCACGACCTCGAAGCATCCGAATTCGACGTGCTTTCAGCGCTGCGTCGCTCGGGACCGCCATACCAACTGTCGCCGGGACAATTGCTGCACGAGACGATGGTCACCAGTGGCACGATGACGCACCGGGTCGATCGGCTCATCGCGAAGGGCCTCGTGACCCGGCTGCCCGATCCTGCTGACCGGCGAGGGATCAAGGTGCTGCTCACCGCCGCCGGTATGCGAGCCGTCGACGGTGCACTCGATGCGCTGCTGGCGAGCGAAACCGTCATTCTCGGCGAGCTCAACACAGCGCAAACCGACACGCTTGCCGCAGCCTTGCTGGTCCTGTCACTGCCTTTCGATTCCGTCGCCGATTCCGCTGCCAATGGCCGCGGCGAAGCCGTTGGGCGCGCGCACCTACGCTGAGGGCGTGGCACATTTATTGGGCGCCGAAGCGATCGGCTTGGATTTCCCGACCAAAACTGTATTCGAATCCGTCACGATCGGCATCGACGAGGGCGACCGCATCGGTATCGTCGGCCGCAATGGCGACGGCAAATCATCACTGTTGTCGCTGCTTGCGGGGCGCATGAGTCCAGATTCCGGGCGTGTCACCGCACGTGGCGGCGTGCAGGTCGGTGTGCTTGATCAGACCGACACGCTCGACCAGTCCCAAACCGTTGGCCACGCGATCGTCGGCGACACCGAGGACTACATCTGGGCACGCGATCCCGCGATCCGCGACGTCATCGCCGGGCTCGTCTCGGACATCGCATGGGATGCGGTCATCGGCAACCTGAGCGGCGGCCAACGCCGGCGCGTCGCTCTTGCCGCGCTGCTCGTTGGCGATGACGACATCCTGATGCTCGATGAGCCCACCAACCATCTCGACGTCGAAGGCATTACGTGGCTTGCCGAACACCTCAAACGCCGATGGGCCGCCGGCGCCGGCGGCCTGCTGGTCGTCACCCACGACAGGTGGTTCCTCGACGAGGTCTGCACCGCGACGTGGGAGGTCCACGATGGCATCGTCGAACCCTTCGAGGGCGGCTATGCGGCATATATCCTGCAGCGTGTCGAACGCGACCGGATGGCAGCAGCTAGCGAATCCAAACGCCAAAACCTGATGCGCAAGGAGCTGGCGTGGTTGCGGCGCGGTGCACCGGCGCGTACCGCGAAGCCGAAGTTCCGCATCGAGGCCGCAAACCAGCTCATCGAAAACGAGCCACCGCCGCGCAACCCGGTCGAGTTGCGCCAGATGGCGACTTCACGGCTGGGCAAAGATGTCGTCGACATCCTCGACGTGGGGGTTTCGTACGGCGACAACGAGGTGCTGCGCGATATCGAGTGGCGAATCGGCCCCGGTGAGCGTACCGGAATCCTGGGCGCCAACGGCACCGGCAAGTCCACCCTCCTTGCGCTGGTCACCGGTGATCTGCAGCCGACAACGGGCCGGGTCAAGCGCGGCAAGACCATTAAGGTCGCCCAACTGACCCAGGAGCTGGCCGAGCTGCGCGAGGTTGCCAATGACCGGGTCAACGATGTGATTGCCCGCCAGCGCACCACATACGTTGCCGGTGGCAAAGAAATGAGCCCGGGACAACTGTTGGAGCGGCTCGGCTTCTCAAACGCGCAACTGTCGACGCCGGTCAAGGACCTTTCCGGCGGACAAAAGCGACGTCTCCAACTGCTGCTGATTTTGCTCGATGAACCCAACGTGCTGGTGCTCGACGAGCCCACCAACGACCTCGACACCGACATGCTGGCCGCGATGGAGGATCTGCTCGACACGTGGCCGGGCACCCTGCTGGTCGTCTCCCACGACCGCTATCTGCTCGAGCGCGTTACCGATCAGCAATACGCGATTCTGCACGGACGGCTGCGCCACCTACCCGGCGGAGTCGACCAATACCTCCAGCTGCGCAAGGAGCAGGATGCTGGCCGCGATGCCGAGTCGGCTCGGGCTGCGTCTGGCCAGGTCGAAGCGCCCACGAATGGCTTGTCGAGCGCGCAACTGCGTACAGCCAAAAAAGAGGTCGCGGCCGTCGAACGCAAACTCAAGAAGCGGTTGCTACACATCAAGGAGCTAAAGGCGGCAATGGCCGAACACCCAGCGAGTGACTACGTCGGTCTGGCGACGTTGAGCGACGAACTGCTTGCCGATGAACACGCCGTGACCGCGCTCGAGACGCGCTGGCTCGAGCTCTCCGCCGCCCTCGAATGATGGCGGTCGCCCAACCGATCAGGCAGGCGTGGACGAACCGCGGGTTGAGCATGACCTGTTCCCACGTAAAGCGCAGCAAGGTCCAGCCGTTGACGACCAACATCGGGTAACACCAGCAATCCCGGTTGTGGGTCTCCTTGCCGGTGTACCCCGGCCGAGAGTCCGCTTCGAGCACGAGCCGCAACCCCGGGGCGACAACATCGGGATGTAGCACCTGGTCAGCGACCGGGATCGCGAACTGCGAAAGCACGTGCGGGCCGGCATCCAGGGCAAGGCCGCGCAAGATCGATTCGAATGAGTTCGCAGCCAGTGCTGATGCGTAAGCCGCGTCGCGCCGGTCGTCGACCATTCGGTTGCGCGGCACCGTGACCGTAGGAGTGGGCGACGAAAACGCGATCTCCCAGCCGTGGACTTGGGCGGCACTTGCGTGCGAGAGCACGCCACGGAGTTTGCCAGCCATGACCAGCGCGGTGTCGGCGCGCTGCGGTCTGAAGTTGCTTCGCCGACGTGAACTCGGGGTCCATGTCGACAGCGTGCCCGACATCGCGAAGGAGCGCGTCCGGTTATCCACAGGTCGCGCAGAAGGGCAAACGGGTCCTGAAGTGCCGCAACGCGAGGGTTTGCGTGCCGTTTGCCCCCGGTGGGCGGCCGGTGGCTGGTTTAGGCGATGATGCGGGCGCCGGGCACCGGGCCGTTAGCCTGTACG
>JBBSRT010000080.1:0-7802 GCA_038242765.1 Propionibacteriales bacterium | reverse complement strand
TTGCAACCTGTGATGAGTGTCAGAAACCTGACTATCCACTCAGACCGCGGCCGTGCCGGTGCGGCCTGTCCGCACGAGCGACCATCGATACGATTCCTATGCGCCAGCTTCTTCGTCGACGCCCTCGTGAAGCGTTTCGGCTGATTGGGAGTCTTCGGGCGGGGCGCCGTTGTCGACCTCCTCGTCGATCTGTTCGTTGATGTAGCGCAAGATCTCCGCGACGATCGCCGCAACCGGCACCGCGAGGAAGGCGCCGGTGATGCCAAAGAGGGTGCCGCCGGCAGTGACCGACATAAGCACCACGGCCGCATGGAGATTCATCGACTTGCCCTGCAGCCACGGCGACAACACGTTGCCTTCGAGTTGCTGCACGGCGATGACGATAAGAAGCACGATCAACGCATCTTTGGGATCGTTGGTCACCAGCGTGATCAGCACGGCCAAAGCGCCGGTAACAAAGGCGCCGATGATCGGTATGAAGCCACCAAAAAAGGTAAGGACAGCCAGCGGGACCGCTAACGGCACCCCGATGATCACAAGCCCCGTACCGATAATGACGGCATCGATGAGGCTGACCAGGCTTTGAGTGCGGATGAATCCACCCAACGTGTTCCAACTTCGGCTGAGAACGTCACTCGTATGGTGGCCTGCGCGGCGGCCGCCGAGCATGGAAGCCCACGGGATGAACTTGTGCCCGTCCTTAACGAAGAAAAACGTCAGCATCAGGACGAGCACGAGGTTGATGATTGCGCTTGTCGCGGCGCTGATGGTCGAGAAAATGCCCGAACCGATCGTTGCGGCGCTCTGCTCCAACTTGTCCTGCACGGCGGCGATCGCTTGGTTGAGTTGCGAATCAGTGACGTCGAGCGGTCCCTCGACGACCCACTTCTGTATTTGCCCGAGACCGTCGCTGGCACCGCTGGCTATCTCTTGCGACTGGCCGGCGACCGAGGGGGCAAGTGCGACGATGCCGGCGACGATGAGCCCGACGAATCCGACGACGACGACAACGGCGGCAAGAGCGTCGGGCCACCCATGGGCGCGGAGCCACCGTGCCGGAGCACCGAGGACGGTGGTGACGATGAGTGCCATCGAGATCGGGAACAGGATGACCCAGGTGTGCGAAATAACCCATCCGAGGACCAGCGCGGCTGCGGCGATGACAACGATCCGCACACCCCAACGCGTCATGCCGTCAAAGCCGTCGCTGATGACGGCCCCGCGATCCTGGACAGGTTTGCGGGCCGCTCGGCGATCGAAGACCGCCTCACGATCTTGGGGCGCCTCGCGGTTCTTGGCGCGCAACTTTTCGAACACGAACTCTCCTTCGTCGGGACGGACCAAGCCTAGTGCTGAAGTCGCCAATCGACCGGTTCAGCGCCCTG
The DNA here is from genome assembly GCA_038242765.1 of Propionibacteriales bacterium. GTDB lineage: Bacteria > Actinomycetota > Actinomycetes > Propionibacteriales > Nocardioidaceae > JBBSRT01. The sequence continues at coordinate 6,417 of JBBSRT010000080.1, read as the reverse complement.
TTCGACAAGCATGGCGTTGATGCGGCTGAACGGACGTGACCCAAAGAATCCTCGCGATGCCGACAGTGGACTGGGGTGGGCGCTTTCAATGATGGGTACGTCGCCCAAAAGCGGCTGGAGTTTTTGGGCAACCCGACCCCACAGCACCGCGACCAGGGGTTGGTCGCGTGCGACGAGGGAAAGCATCGCCTGATCGGTGACTGCTTCCCAGCCTTTGCGGCGGTGGCTGTCCGACAGCGATGGCTGCACCGTGAGGACACGATTGAGCATAAGTACGCCTTGGCGAGCCCATGGGGTGAGATCACCGGAGGCCGATTGGGGGATACCGAGGTCGTCCTCGAGTTCGCGGTAGATGTTTTTGAGACTGCGAGGCAGTGGCCGTAGGCTCGGCGCGACCGAAAAGGCGAGCCCCATCGAATGCCCCGGCGTCGGGTAGGGGTCTTGGCCCATGATGAGCACCTTGACCGCGGCCATCGGGTCGGCGAAGGCACGCAGCACCATGTCTCCGGGCGGTAGGTAGCCGCGGCCGGCATCGACTTCTGCATGCAAGAAGCGGTCCAGTTCCTCAAGTCTTGGGGCAACCGGCGACATGGCGCTGGCCCAGTCCGGTGCCATCAAGTCGAGGAGCGGGACGCTGGGTCGGCGCTGGCGGTCGCTCATGATGCATCCCGCCGTAACGCCAATGGCGCCAACAGGGCTGAGGCGACGCAGCCAACGATAGGCAGCACGAAGGCCTGTGACAGCGAGACCCAATGGGTGAGGATGCCCACGGCAGCCGGTCCGGCGAGCATGCCGACGTAGCCGAAACCGGTCGCCCGGGCCAGATAGACTCCCGAGAAGCGTGCATCAATGTTGCCTGCTGCGGAGAAGAACTGTGGCACACAACCGGCCAGACCGATACCGAACACGGTCCAGCCGGTCAGGGCAATCGCGATCGTCGGCGCGAGCGCCGCGGTCGACAGGCCGGCTGCTCCCACGAGGGCCGCATACCGGACATAGGACGCGCTGCCGATGCGGTCAACAACGCGGTCCGCGCCGAGACGCACCAACGTCATGGCCGCGGAGAATAAGCCGAAAGCCCACGCCGCTGTGGCCGGCGAGGCGCCTAGGCTGTCATGTAGGTGGACCGTCGACCAGTCATAGGCGACGCCTTCGGACAACATCAACGCGAAGGCCAGGACGCCGACGAGCAAGACGCGGGCAGTCCAGGGTGGATTTGTCTTGGCCCCCGATTCGTGGGTGGGACGCACATGGCGAATCGGAGCGTTTGGGACCAGCAACGACGGTCGCGCGGCGGCCGCGGCGGCCAAACTGATGGCTCCGGCCGCAGCCATCGTGAAGGACGCGTCGACTCCGGCGGTAATGAGCGCTCCACCGAGCACCGCTGCGACGAGACCACCCAACGAATAGTAGGCGTGGAATGCGCTGAGGATCGGCCGGCCATACATGCGTTCAACCTCAACAGCTTGCGCGTTCTGACCGACATCAATGGTGCCGTTGAAGAAGCCCAACACCACGAGGGCGACGCCTAGGGAGAACGCGCTTTCGGCGAGTGCAGGCCCGACGAGGCTGAGGCTCAACCCTCCAGCGCCCAACACGACGGCGAACCGGCTGCCAAGGTGATCGACGAGTCGCCCGCCAACCTGCATACCAGCCAAAGCAGCGCCGCCAAAGATGAGCAGCAGGTAGCCAAGTGTCGGCTTATCGATGTTGGTGGCGGTGATGATCGCGGGAATGTTGATCACCCAGACGCCGAGGCTGAATCCGTTGATGATGAAGAACGTTGCCGTCGCGATCCGGGCCAGTGATGCGGAGTGTTGTGAGATGCCCGATTGCATGCTTCAAGCGTAGTCGGGGCCGCCTTGTTGGTGACCGTTAGACTCAGCGGGCTGTGTCAGCTATTGCCTCCTACCGCGAACTCATGCGGATTGCAGGGCCCGCCTACATCTTCGTAGCCTTCCTCGGGCGGATTCCGCTTGCCATGAGCCAAATGGGGACGCTGATCCTGGTGAGCACTTCGACCGGCAAATATGCCCTCGGCGGCGCTGCGGCCGGTGCGCTGGCCGTCGCGAACGCAGTCGGTGCGCCGCTGGCCGGTGCCTTGGCTGACCGCATCGGACAACGACCCGTCGTGCTCGTGCAATCGTTGACCGGCGCGGTCGGACTCGTGGCGATCGTGCTTTCGGTCGAGGGCGGCGCAAGCGATGTTGTACTCATCGCCATTGCGGCCGGTGCCGGATTTTTCATGCCCCAGGTCGGGCCCCTGGCTCGGGTACGGTGGCAGCCGATCACCCGTGACGCACGCGATCAGCGCCGGCTCATCGATGCGGCGTTCTCGTATGAGGGCGCCGCTGACGAAGCCTCTTTCGTCCTCGGACCCGCGCTGGTGGGTATCTTGGCCGCTGTTGCCGACCCGGCCGGCGCGTTGATCTTCGGTGCCGTGCTTTTGGCCGCATTCGGTTCGGGTTTTGCCCTGCACCCGACCGCCGAGCTCACTCATCAGCACTCCAAGCTGGTGGTCACCGGGGGCGCACTGTTCACCCTCGCGTTCATGGTGCTGTTCTTTGCGCAGTTCTTTGTCGGCATGATTTTTGGCGGCACACAGACCGGCGCGGTGGCGCTCGCAACAGAGCAGGGTCATCCCTCAGTGGCCGGCCTCATCCACGCGACACTGGGCATCGGCAGTGTGATGGCCGGACTCGCTGTTGCCGGACTGCCCGAACGCATCGGTTATGAGGTCCGTGCGCTGGTTGCCGCAGGCGGGTTGTTTGTGCTCTCGGTGCCGTTGTTGTTCGTCCATACGATTGGCGCGTTGGTCCTTGCGGTGATGGCGCTGGGGTTTGCCGTGGCGCCATACATGATCAGCAACTTTGCGCTTGCCGGCCGCATCGTGCCGCCGGCTCGGGTGGGAGCTGCGATGACGATGCTCGCCGGTGCGACAGGGGTTGGCTATGCAGTCGGGTCCTCAATCGCCGGAAGGCTCGCAGATCACAGTGGTTATACGGCGGCCTTCGCCGTCGTGGTCGTGGCAGCCGGGTTGGCGTTGGTGTCGGGGCTCGTATTCCGCCCGCACCTGCATCGCATCGGCGCCGCCGTCACTTAACTGCCCGCCGAGGAGGCTCGACACGCCCGCCGAGGAGGCTCGACACGCCCGTCGATGAGGCGGTTTGTGTGTGCCGAGCGCGGCACGATCAACCCGGGCTACCGCCCACCAATCGCTCTCTGGCTGCTGGCCACTCATCGTCGAGCATTGATGCGACGGCGGTGTCACGCCAAGAACCGTCGAACCGTATTCGGTGTTTGCGCAAAGTGCCTTCGCGAGTGGCTCCAAGTCGTTCGATGGCATCGAGGCTGCGCTGATTCATACTGTCGGCGTGCCACACGACGCGCGCTGCACCGAGTTCGTCAAAAGCGCGGGCCAGGAGTAACAGTTTGGCCTCGGTGTTGACCGGCGTGCGCCAAAAACGTTTGCCCAGCCACGTCGAGCCGATGGCGACGGAGCGGTTGACGGGGTCGATGTCGTAATAGGTTGTGACGCCGGCTAGCTCATTGGAGCGTTGATCGATCTGGGCCCATGCGACCTGGCCGGGGGTGGTGAGATAGCGGTCCACGAGTGCTTCGGCGTCGGGCATATCAGCGGGTCGTCGAAAGGACATCCATCGGAAGACCTCGTCGTCGTCTGCTGCGGCCAGGACGCCAGCGGCGTGGTGCGGTCGCAACTGCACGAGTTTGACCTCGTCACCGGCGAGGTCGGGAGATTCATACCACTGGCTCTTGAGCGGACTCATGCATTCAACCTAGCAATCGATCAACGACCGCCGCAGCAGGCGAACTCGGCGAAACCCCCGTCAAGCGGCCCGTTTAGCGACAGATTGCCTGTCCCCATGGTCGCCAAGCCATCTGAGCAAACACCACCGGACGAATTCAGGGTCGAGCATGACCTGTTCCCAAGTGAAGCGGAGCACCGTCCAGCCATTCACCGCGAGCACGGTGTAGCGCCAGCAGTGGCTATTGGGTGCTTCGCGGCTCGCATGCCACTTTCACGAATCGGCTTCGAGTGCCAGCCGCAGGTCGACGTCGACAACATCGGGATGGAGGTTCTTGCCGGTAACCCGAATCGCGACCTGCGGCAACACGACGCACGTGCTTCGCCCCCTTTCCGTGCACCCGGGAAGGGGCCTGAACAACCGTTCGGCGTCGACATCGCCGTGGCGCAGTGCCGAATCAGCAATCGCTAGCGCCTCCGCGAAGGGCAGCCTTCTGGCGCAGTCGACGACGGTGCGGGTCAGGGATGTCACCAGACCGCTCTCTTCGCCAAGATCAGCTCAGAAGACCTGCACGCCGCGAGGGTTCTTGATGCCCTGGTTACGGGCGACGGTCACCGACGGTGTGATCGACGGTGGCGCCACCTCCCAGCGATGCAGTTCGGCTGCGCTTTTGTGCGAGGCCATCCCGTGCAGTTCGGATGCCTTGAGTAACGCCTTTTCCGCCCCGGGCAAAGCGTAGCGTCCACGGCCGATGCGGTGAATTTCCTTGTCTTTAACCGCAGTTCTCAGCTTGCCGGCAGAGGTCAGCCGCATGCGGGCAGGTCTCGTACCAACACCGCCGAGGCGGGTCAGCGCAATGATGAGAGCCATCGTCGCAGCCTGTCGCAAATCGCGCGTGGCTGCGTTTGGTTGTCCACAACGACCACGGCAGTAGGCAAACACGACGCAAACGTGGCCGTGCGGCCCATCGTTGACCTGTTTGCCTATCCGGGTGGTCGTCGGGTGATCAGCGTGACAACCGATCGAGAAAAGCGATCAGCAGTGCCTCGCGCAACGCCGCCGGCGCCACGTCGAGCAATGCGTTGACCGGTGCCATTTTCTCCGGAACTGTGACCTCGCCGTCTTCGCTGCCGAGTCCGGCAAGAGCCAACAATCCGTCGAAGGCCGCATCATCGAGGGTGGGCGGATCGATGGCCTGAGCCGCGGCGGCGAGCTCGGGAGCCACCTGAATGGGGCCGGCCGCGACCGCCGCATCGACGGAGGCCGCCAACGCGGTGAGGAAGTCGTCGATGCCATCAGCTGTCGCCGCGCAAACGGTTAGATGCATCGACGGCTCCATGCCACGAAAACTCATCTGCGGCTGTACGAACCATCCGCGGGTCAGCATCTCGTCGCTGATCGTGAACACGTCGCACGCCGCATCGGCACACACCGTGACCAGCGTCGCCTCGGGTTGAGTGACCAACGACAGGTGCGGTTGCGCCTCGATGCCGGCGGCCAGCCGTCGCACGCCGTCAACGGTCTTGCGCGTGAGCTCGAGATAGCCGTCGCGGCCGATGTAATTGACGACCGCGTATGCCGCAGCGAGCGGGCCGCCGGACTTCGTCGATTGCGTCGTCGCATTGAGCATCGTGTAGCCGGGCCAGTCGGCGCTGGCAAAGAACTGGGTCTTGCGCAGCTCGGGCGAACGGTGCAGCAGAAGCGACACGCCCTTGGGCGTGTAGGCGTATTTATGCAGGTCAACCGACATACTCGTGACGCCGTCGGCAGCGAAATCCCATGGCTCGGTCGCCCCTGCGTCGAGGTCCTCGAGGAACGGCAACACCCAACCGCCAATGCATGCATCCACATGGAAGCGCAGCCCGCGCTCGGCCGCAGCGGCGGCCAGCGGCGCGATCGGGTCGATCACTCCGTGCGCGTACGAGGGTGTCGAGGCGGCCATCAGGACGACGCGGCCGGCGTACGAATCGAGCGCCGCGATCATGGCGGCCGGTTCGGCCTTCTTGGTTTGGGGGTCAACGTCGACCATGACGCAGTTGACACCAAAATAGTGGGCCGCCTTGTGGAAGGCGGCATGGATGGTAGCCGGGACTATCATGACCGGCGCGGCGATGTCAGGGTGCGCGTCGCGGGCTGCGGCGACCGCGAGCAGGATCGATTCGGTGCCGCCGGAGGTGGCGGTGCCGACAGCCGTTGAGGGTGCATGGAGGAGTTCGCGCGCGAAACCGATGAGGTATTTTTCCATCGCCAACAGGCTCGGAAACGCCGTCGGGTCGAGCCCGTTCGCCGACGAAAACATGGTGAGCGCCTGTTTTCCGAGCGCGTCGGCCTCGGCCAGACCCGAGTCGTAGACGTAGGCAAGAGTGCGGCCGCCGTGGGTGGGCAGATCGCCTGCGCGCAAGGTTTCGAGCTGAGCGATGATGTCATCAGGGTGCATGGAGATCCAGTTTCGTGTCGAGGTCATAGCGGCGGAGGACGAAGAGGCTCAGAGCGATCAGTATGGCTGGCACCAGCGAGAACCCGATTGCGATGGCCAACAGCGCGCTGTCGGGCTGCGTTACGGCGACATCTTGGCCCGACGACACGTAGCCGCCCAACGCCAGAATGATCGCAAAGAGTCCGGGGCCGAGCGCGAGGCCCAAAGTTTCGC
>JBBSRT010000079.1:0-7804 GCA_038242765.1 Propionibacteriales bacterium | reverse complement strand
GCCATGCCGGCAGCAACGAACTCGACGCCAGCTTGCTGCTCGGACTGATCGCGGGCTACGGTGATGCCCATTCATCTCGCTGGCGCGGCACCGTGCGCTCGGTGCGTGACGAACTCGGCCGCGGCCCTTACCTCGACCGCTACAGCGGCGAAGACGGGCTGTCCGGCACCGAGGGCGCCTTTCTGGCCTGCTCATTCTGGCTTGTTGAAGCACTTGCCCGTACCGGATCGAACGAGGAGGCGACCACCCTGATGGACGACCTGGTGAACCGCGCCAACGACGTTGGCCTTTACGCCGAGGAAATTGATCCCGACACCGACGCCTTCCTTGGCAACCTGCCCCAAGCCCTCACCCACCTTGCCTTGATCAGCGCCGCAGTTGGGCTCGCCAACGAGGTGCACGAGTGAGCGTGTGGGCGGCTTTGGCCGGAGGCTTTGCGGGCACTCTCGTCCTGACCACCGTGCTCCGGCTGGGAACCGAACTGCACCTGACACGTATGGATTTGCCGTTCCTGGTCGGCACCGCTTTGACTTCCAACCGCACCCGAGCGAAAGCTCTCGGCTATGGCGTCCACTTCGTTCTCGGCCTCGTTTTTGCCTTGGGCTACTACGCGATGTTCCTTGCCCTTGGGCGGCACGACTGGTGGCTGGGCGCCATCTTCGGCCTCGGCCATGGCGTGTTCGCCGGCACAGTGCTGATCAACGTGCTGCTGCCGCTGATCCACCCCCGCATGGGCACCCCACAAACGGACGCGAGCAAAGTGGCCCTGCTCGAGCCGCCCGGCTTCCTCGGCCGCAACTATGGTCCGCAAACCGCTGCGATCGGGCTGCTGGCGCACCTGCTTTACGGCACGATCATCGCGACCTTCATCAGCATCGCCATCTGATTCCCAGCCTCGGCAGTAGGGACGGTGCGAGTTCGACGCCGGCTCCTGCTTCGCGCTTGGAGTCAATCTGAGAGCATGGCGTGAAGACGTCGCTGGGAGGCAGTCATGGGTCGTGTTGAGCAGAAGGTCGCGGTGATCACCGGTGGCGCCAGTGGCATCGGACTCGCCGCCAGTCGGCTGCTGGCTGCCGAAGGCGCTTCGGTGGTGATTGGGGACTTAGAGTACGAGAAGGCCGTCGCGGCAGCCGAAGATATCAACGCCGCCGGCGGCAGCGCATTAGGTGTCGCTGTCGACGCCATGGAAGAGGAGTCGCTCGTCGCTCTGGTGCAGACCGCTGTCGACGAATTCGGGGCCTTGCACGTGATGTGCAATCACGTCGGAGGCAGCAACCCGCGCAAAGACCTGGATCTCCTGCGCTTGGACCTGGACGAGTTCGACCGAGTGATGCGACTCAACGTGCGCAGCACGGTCATCGGCTGTCAGGCTGCGCTGCCGCACCTGATCGCCGCGGGCGGGGGTTCGATCATCAACACCGCTTCCGTCGCGGGGCTCTCCGGTGATTTTCTCCAAGTTGCCTATGGAACGGCGAAAGCCGCCGTCATCCGTCTGAGCGAGTATGTGGCAACCCAATACGGCAAAAATCACGTACGCTGCAACGCCGTCGCGCCCGGGGCGGTCATGACCCCCGCCTTACGAGACAACGTGCCAGCCGAGGCGATCGAAGCTATCCGAGGGCACAACGCGTTGCCCTTCATCGGCGTCCCGGACGACATCGCTCAGGCGATGCTCTTCCTCGCCTCTGATGAGTCCCGCTACCTCACGGGACAACTGCTGGTCGTCGACGGCGGGATGTCCAGTCATTCCTCTATCGCAGAGGACCGCCGCGGCCTGCTACCCAGCGCGGATTGACCTTTCTGGCCCAGCACACCGATTCACGGCGTGTCGACGCACTCGCCGATCTCGATCGCTGGCTCAGCGGCGCGAGCGCACGTCGGTGCTGAGGAGAATCACGAATTCGTGCTCGTCAGTGAGGACGTTGAGGTATCCCGAGTCGACACTGAGGACGTATCCAGTAATGGTGCCGTCGGTGGTTTCGATCTGCTCTTGAGGGACCCAAGGCGTCGAGACGAACGCCGCGACGACCAACACCGCCGCGCCCGCGACCAAGCCGGCCCGCGCCAGGACGTGTATCAATGCACGGCGAAGGCGGCTCTGCCTGGGCAGCCGGCGGGTTAGCGCGATAGCTGCGAGTACGGCGGCCGTGGCCAGCGGTAGCCACCAACTGTTGAAACTCACCGTGAGGGCCACGAGAGTAACGAGGCCGACCGTGGTCAACAGCAAGGTCAACGACCGGTGCTGGCGCGGTCCCCACAGATGCGCGGCGATTAACAGTGGTACGACGACAATCAGGAGGACTGAGGTCAGCAGGTGGCCAGCCATCAACGACCCGAATACCAGCGCCAACCCGTCGTCCACGCCCAATGTGGTGCTGACCGCGAACGCGGTATCCCAGTCGTAGCCCGACACGGCAAAGATCCGCAGAATCAAGAAAACGAAACCCCACGCCGCCACCTGGGCGGCACCGCCGAGGTAGCCAGACGTACCTTCGCCCGGCTCCGGCGACTCGCCGGTGGTCGTCCTGTCAGCGGCGGTCATGAGGTCAAACCTAGGGCAAGTGTGGATGATCGGCGACCTGCCACAACCCTGCTCAGCGGAGTCGTCATGCTGGCAGAGCCGCACTTGATAGTGCGGTCCTATCGGGCATCAGAGCCGGGTGCGGCAATCTCGTTTTCGATGACCTTTTGCATGGTGGCGACCTTTGGGTCGGTCTCGTCAGCACCGTAATCGCTTTGGTTGGTGATGTCCTTGCCGTCCTCCACCTTGAGGGCACGAAACACGAATGTCAGGACGACCGCGACGACTGCATTGATAACAAATGCTGTAATGGCGATGTAGACCGGTACGTCGGTGAATGGAATCTCCGCGATCGATCCGCCCAGGTGCTTGCCCGTGATGGGATTGACCACAGCCCATGCCGCCCACGTCCCGAACACGATGCCGACAGCCCAGCCGGCAAACAATGCCCAACGGTGGAACCAGCGCGTATAAAGACCGGCCACGATCGCTGGGAAAGTTTGCAGGATCCAGATGCCGCCCAGCAACTGCATGTTGATTGCTGCCGATTGGTCCATACCGAGCACGAACACCAGCGCACCAACCTTGACCACAAGAGACGTGAGCTTGGAGATTTTCGCTTCTTGTGCCGCGGTCGCGTTGGGTTTGAGGAAGTCGCGATAGATGTTGCGGGTGAAAAGGTTGGATGCCGCGATCGACATGATGGCAGCAGGCACGAGCGCACCGACGGCGATGGCGGCCAGTGCAATGCCGGCGAACCACGAGGGGAAGTTGTCGAGGAACAACTGTGGAATCACGAGTTGAGGGTTGATATTGCCGTCCACGTCGACGGCGTTGGTCCCGGCTTTGATGGCCACAAAGCCCAGGAGCGCCAAAAATCCGAGCAACACGGTGTAGAGCGGAAGCACCACGGCGTTCTTGCGGATCGTGTTGCGGCTTTTTGCGGCAAGTACGCCGGTGATGGCGTGCGGATACATGAACAACGCCATCGCCGAACCCAGGGCAAGTGTCCAATAGGCGTTGAAACTTGTCGCACCCGGGATAACTGAGCCGACCGGCTTACCGGTGGCCGGATTGGTCCCGGACATCTTGGATTGAGCGGCGTCGAAGATGGAGCCCCATCCACCCATCCGAGACGGTAGCCAGACGATTGCCACGATGATGACGAGGTAAATGAGCAGATCTTTGACGACCGCGATGCTGGCCGGGGCCCGCAAACCGGCGGTGTAGGTATAGGCCGCAAGGACAGCAAAGGCGATGATCAACGGCAGATCAGCCATGAACCAGTTCTCGCCACCGCCAAGGCCAAGCACCGACAAGACCGCCTTGATGCCGACCAGTTGAAGGGCGATGTAAGGCATCGTGGCGAGGATCCCGGTGACCGCAACGGCGAGCGAGAGCGGCCGACTGCCGTAGCGGCCCTTCACGAAATCGGCTGGAGTCACAAAGCCGTGCCTGTGTGACACCGACAACAAACGTGCCATGAGCAAAAAGACAATCGGGTACAAAACGACCGTGTAAGGGACAGCGAAAAAACCAGTCACCGCACCGGTGCTGTACATCGCGGCGGGAACCGCAATGAACGTGTAGGCGGTGTAGAGGTCCCCGCCGAGCAAGAACCACGTGATCCACGTGCCGAAACTCCGGCCGCCCAGTCCCCATTCGTCCAAGGATTGCAAACCGCGTTGTTCGGGCGTGACCCTCCACCGCACCGACAAAAATCCCATGACCGCCACGGCAACGAAGATGATCACCAAGACGGCCAGTGCGACACCGTCGGTCTGCGGCGTCGGCGCCGTTTTCGTCATGAGCGGCGCGAGCGCGGCGACATTCATCGGTTCACGCCGCGGGTGCTGTCGCTACCTGGCGCGCTGATCGCCGCTCGTCGTCGCTTGTCTTCGCGCGTCACGATCAGGTAGGTGATGGCGAGCAATCCGGCTTCGACGAATACCCACAGAATCTGGAACCAGTAAAAGAACGGGAACCCCAACAATTCGGGATCTTGGCGCGCGTAGATGGGCACCACCAGTGGAAGGATGATTCCTAGGGTCAGCAGGACACCGGCAACGATGTAGGGGCCTGGCCGCGCCGGACCACGTGTGGGAGTGTCAGGCCGGACTGGGATTTCGGAATGAGCCATCGTGCGCCCCATGCCCTTTCGCTTCGATTCGAAAATGACATTACACCTTTGGCTCTCTCATGCAATCGTTGTGATTGCTGGCGTTTAGCCCAAGGAGCACAGGGCAGCCGGTCCATGTTCGCGCCCGTAGTGAGGGGCGTAGCCTTGATGGTCGACAGAAAGACTGACATGCCAATCAATACGACGACGTTTTCCCACGTGCGCTTGACCGTCACCGATATCGACCGGTCGCGCGCTTTCTATGACACGATTTTCGGTTGGCCGATCGCCGTGGAACAACCTGCGGATGCCGACCCCGCAACGCAGAAGCATTATGCGTTCCTGTTCGGTGGGATTATCTACCAACTGGGCGGCTCGCTTTTCGGTCTCCGTCCGGTCGCGGCAGACAGTTTCGATGCGGACCGAGTCGGACTGGACCATCTCTGCTTCGCCGTCGATTCGTACGGCGCCTTGCAGGACGCGGCCACCACGCTCGACGAAAACGGCGTCGCGCATGAGGAAATCAAGGACATCGGCGACGCCTACATCCTGGAATTTCGGGATCCGGACAATATTTCCCTCGAACTCATGGCGCCGAAGAGTTAGCCCGTACGCGGCGAGCCGCGCGCATTATCGGGGTTGCCGCCAGGCTGTATCGGCGGTGCCCACGGTGGCCGGGGGATCAGGCAGAAGGGATGACCGGCCGGGTCGGCGTACACGTGGTGACCCTCGGACAATAGCCGTGCACCAAGAGCCAACACCAGGGGCGCGGCAACACTGACGTCATCCACCATCACATCGAGGTGGAATTGCTGGGGCTGCTGCGGAGCCGGCCACGTGGGTGGTTGATGATCGGGCGCCAATTGGAACGCGAACCCCGAACTCGTCTCGTTCTCGGCGATCACCACCCAATCATCACGGCGATATGTCACCGGCAATCCGACGAGCTCGCTGTAGAACGCGGCCAGCGCAGCAGGGTCGGGGCAGTCGATCACCACGTGGTGCCGTCGTCCGATCATGTGGTCATCGTCGCGCAAGATGCGGTCGTGTCGCCACCCAGGTCCGTCCCACCCACGATCACCATCGAAGCAGAAAAAGACGTTTGTGTTGATTGAACAAGCCGTCGCGGTATCGCCTGGGCGTTGCAACTCGACTGAATCCGTTGCTCCACTACATGGCACTGACGGCACGGCCCGATGATCCGCTCGGCGCTAAAGTCAGTGTTCACCGCCGAACATGTCAAAGGGAGCAACCGTGTGGATCAATCCGCTGTTCGCCGCCGACCAGACGAGTGCCTTCGATTTCGTAGGCCGCACACCACTGGCCACCCTTGTCGCCGCTGACCCTCTTCGCGCAGCGCACCTTCCGGTTTTGCTCGACGCGAGCGACCCGGACCATTTGATGCTCATCGGTCACGTTCCGCGTATCGACCCCATCAGCACACAACTCACCGACGGCTCGGAAATCCTCGCGGTCTTCCATGGTCCAGCGAGCTACATTAGCCCCGCGTGGTTCGAAAGCGAGGGTCAACTGCCGACCTACAACTTCGTCGCCGTGCACGCGAAGGGCGTGGCGCAAGCGATGAGCTCAGATGCTGAACTCATCGAGCACCTCCAGGTCCTGATGCGCTTCCACGAGGAGACTCAGACGCACGGGCAGCGGCCGAAGTGGGAGCTTGGCGACGACGCGACACAGCACATGCATGAACTCCTGCCGCTTATCGTCGGCTTCACCATCGCTGTCGACAGTCTCGAAGCCAAGGAAAAAATGGGCCAAGACAGTTCCGCGGCCGACCGCCGGGCAATCGCGGCAATGCTGGAGAGGTCGCCCGATAGCGAAGACCACACGGTCGCCGCACTGATGACCGGCTTGCCGGACCAGTGATGCACCTCGACTTGAGCGTGCACAACGTACGCGTCGTCACGATGGATGACACCGGTGCACCTACATCGACGGAGTCCTTCGGCGCCGCCCGATATGGTGCATACCGTCACACTGACTGACCCCGAAGGACGACTGTGCTCATCTGTGTCATCGGCTGCGGCTACCTCGGTGCCGTACACGCTGCCTGTATGGCATCGCTGGGCCACCAGGTGATCGGCATCGACACCGATGCGGCCCGGGTCTCAGCATTAGCACGCGGCGAGGCGCCATTCTTCGAGCCCGGGTTGCCCGAGATTCTCAGCGCAGGCATCGGCAGTGGACGACTGTCCTTTGACACCGACATCGCGGCGGCGAGCGGAGCGGCCGTCCATTTCATCTGCGTCGGCACTCCGCAGGGCGAGACCAGCGGCGCTGCCGATCTGAGCTCTGTCGACAGTGCCTTCGAATCGCTGCTCCCCTACGTGGTGCCCGGCGACGTGATTGTCGGCAAATCCACCGTTCCGGTGGGCACCGCCGAAAGACTCGCTGTGCAACTCGCCGCCGTTGAACCCTCCGCGGCGCTGATCTGGAACCCCGAATTCCTGCGCGAGGGATACGCGGTTAAAGACACCCTGCACCCTGATCGGATCGTCTACGGGGTGGCCGAAGGCAGCGGGGAGGCTGTCAAAACCCTCAGTGCCGTGTATGAAGGTCCGCTCGCCGGCGGCGCAACACCGCTCATCGTCACCGACTTTGCGACGGCGCAGCTCGTCAAGGTCGCCGCCAACTCGTTTTTGGCAACCAAGATATCCTTCATCAACGCGATGGCCGAGCTGTGCGAACTCACCGGCGGAGACGTCTCCGAGTTGGCCGACGCGATCGGTTACGATGCACGGATCGGTCGACGGTTCCTTAATGCCGGCCTCGGCTTCGGCGGCGGGTGTCTGCCCAAGGACATCCGGGCGTTTATGGCTCGCGCCGACGAGTTGGGCGCCGATCAGGTGTTGACGTTTTTGCGTGAAGTCGACGCCATCAATTTGCGCCGGCGCAGCCGGATGGTCGAGCTCGCGGTCGAGACCCTGGGCGGCTCCGCCGACGGCCAGCGCGTCGCGGTGCTCGGCGCCTCGTTTAAGCCCAACAGCGACGACGTACGAGACTCACCGGCTCTCGACGTGGCGGCACAGCTGCTGGCTGCAGGTGCACCGGGGTCCGTGACCCAGCCGGAGGCGATGGACAAGCCGCGTGCCCGCCATCCAGAGCTCAGTTTCGCCACTACCGCGATTGCGGCTGCCGCCGGTGGC
>JBBSRT010000078.1:0-7842 GCA_038242765.1 Propionibacteriales bacterium | reverse complement strand
GTTCTTTTGTGACCGAATCGCGATTATGTACCTTGGCCGAATCGTCGAGATCGGCCCGACTGCGGATATCTTTGCCGATCCGAAGCACCCGTACACCAAGTCACTGCTCAAAGCGATCCCCGAACCAGATCCCGACAAATCCAAAATTCCCGACCCCCCACGCGGCGAGATCCCAGATGCGGCCAGCCCGCCCCTGGTTTGCTCTTTTCATCCGAGGTGCCCGGCGGCGTTCGACATGTGCGGTTGGGAAAGCCGCGACCTTCATGGGCTTTTCGACACACACTGGTTGCGAACCGGTGAGTCCAGCTTTGAGACCGAAAGCAAAACGGTCGGTGACCTGGAGCGCCTCGACGCTCCGACGCACGAGGCGGTCGTGCCAGCCGGGCGGGGACACTCGGGCCGCGAAGTCGAGGCGCTACTGGACGTTATCCGCGAAGAGGATCCCGAAGAACCCCTGTGGAAGGGAGTCAGGGCGCGACGAACCCTCGACCAGGGTGTGGCGGTTGACTTCTACGAGGGGGAGGATCCGATGCTGCGAGGCGTCGGATCGGTGGAGGTCGCATGCCACCTGTACCCACCCGATGAGAATGCCTAGTGGTGGAGCAGCCGCTTCCACGTTGACAAGTTGATTATGTCGCAGAGCCCGCACACCACGCTCGAAGACAGCCAGCGCAAAGCGGTAGCCTTGGCCCATGACGCTCAACCAGTCTTTACCAGAGTTTGATCCAGAAGTCGCGGCACTCATCGACGGCGAACTCAATCGTCAGCAGACGACTCTCGAAATGATCGCCTCGGAGAACTTCGCGCCCGTGGCCGCCATGCAGGCTCAAGGCACGGTGCTGACCAACAAATATGCCGAAGGATATCCGGGCAAGCGCTATTACGGTGGTTGCGAGTTCGTCGATCAGATCGAACAGATCGCGATCGACCGCCTCAAAGCGTTGTTCAATGCCTCTTACGCCAACGTGCAGCCGCATTCGGGCGCGACCGCCAACGCCGCCGCACTGCACGCGCTGATTTCAGCCGGCGACACGATTCTTGGGCTCGACCTGGGCAACGGCGGCCATCTGACCCACGGTATGAAGCTCAACTTCTCGGGGCGGCTCTACCATGTCATTCCCTATCACGTGGTGCCCGAGAGCGGACTCGTCGACATGGATGAGGTCCGCGCGCTCGCCCACGAACACCAGCCCAAGGTGATCATCGCCGGCTGGTCGGCCTATCCGCGTCAACTCGACTTCGCTGCGTTTCGTGCGATCGCCGACGAAGTCGGTGCCTACCTGTGGGTCGACATGGCACACTTCGCCGGTCTTGTTGCCGCCGGTCTGCACCCGAGCCCGCTACCCCATGCCCACCTCGTGACCACGACCACCCACAAGACATTGGGCGGCCCGCGCGGTGGCGCGCTGCTCACCAACGACGAAGCCGTGGCCAAGAAGATGCGATCGGCGGTCTTCCCGGGCCAACAGGGTGGCCCACTCGAACACGTCATCGCCGCGAAGGCTGTCGCGTTCAAGATGGCAGCCTCGCCTGAGTTTAAACAGCGGCAGGAACGCACCATCGAGGGTGCTCGGCTGCTTGCAGACCGGTTGTGTGCCCGCGACATGGAAGTTGCCGGTGTCAAGGTGCTGACCGGCGGCACCGATGTCCACCTTGTGCTGGTTGACCTGCGCGACTGCCAACTCAACGGGAAGGAGGCCGAAGACCTGCTGCATGACGTCGGCATCACCGTCAACCGCAACGCCGTACCCAATGACCCACGCCCACCGATGGTGACCTCGGGTCTGCGCATCGGTACACCCGCCCTGGCCACGCGCGGCTTCGGACGGGACGAGTTCACCGAGGTCGCCGATATCATTGCCGCGACGCTCACGCCCGGCGACGTCGACATCGACGGATTGCGCAAACGTGTCACGACGTTGGCCGAACGCTTCCCGCTATATGCCAACCTGGTGCCATTCATACCTTGAGGAGCTCCACTCCCCAATTGTGGCTTCGACCGCACCTGCTCGGGTTACACCTTTTTGCGGTAGCGGCAGTCCTCTTCAGCATCTTCATGGGTTTGTGGCAACTTGGGGTGTATGACGCACGCCAAGCCGACGAGCGCGCGGACCGCGGGGCAGTGCCGACGGTGCCCTTGGTCGATGTATGGGGTCCTGGCGAACCGTTAAAGACCACAACCAACCAGCGTCCGGTGACGGTGACGGGACACTTTGCCGACAGCGGTCAACAGGTGTGGATCGCTGGCAAATCGGTCGATTCGGGGGAAAAAGGCGCCGCCAACGGCTTTTGGTTGACCGCGCCCTTCCGTGTCGACGGCGATGAACAGCCCGGCACTAAACCGACGGCGCTGATGGTGGTGCGAGGCTGGTCCGCCGAGGCTGCACCAGTGGTCCCTGTGCCCTCCGGTGAGCTGACGATTCGCGTCGTACTCCAGCCAGGCGAGACCGGCAGCGGCACGATCAACGCGGCCAGGGTCGCCGAGGCGGTGCGCATACCGGCTTTCATCAACGAATTCGATTATGACCTGTATTCAGGTTTTGGCCTCAACACGTCGACGGCGGCGGCCGGATCGCTTGCATTGGTCCAGCCGCCCGAACCCGAGTCGTCGTGGACGGCCGGATCGCGCAATCTGATGTATGGGATCCAGTGGTTCGTGTTTGGATTATTCGCCATTTTCATGTGGTGGCGAATGTCGACCGAGAACGTGGCCGCTGCGCGCGGGCAGGTAACCTGAAGACGTGCAAACAGCTCTTCTCCGCTATCGAATCATGGCCAATATTGTCGGCGTTCTGCTCATCGTGCTGATCCTCATCGGTGTGCCGTTGAAATATATGGCCGCCGACGGCACGTCAATGCAGGATGCAGGCGAGTTCATCACCACCTATCTGGGCATCGCCCACGGGTGGCTCTACATGATCTTCCTGGTGATGGCGGCACTGTTGGCGCGCAAAGCCGGCTGGTCGATCCCATTCACCATCACGACGCTTCTGGCCGGCACCGTGCCCGTGTTGAGCTTTTGGGCCGAACACCGGGCCACGAAAGCGGTCAAAGCGCAGTTGGCCTCCGACCCAACCCATTGAGCCGTCTCCACGCCCGCCGAGTGGCGCAGTTTGTTCAGCGAGCGGCGCAGTTTCGGGGTGTTTTCGGCTGAAACTGCCCGTTTATGCGCCACTCGAGGGGGTCCTTGGTGTTGCGTGCCGCCCGTGGCATCCTTCGGCGTGTATCAACAGTGCCCGCGGCGGGTCCGCCTCGAGTTGGTTAAGTGCCGCAGCAGAATCGTTGCATCTCCGGGCGGCCAATCGAAGCTGTGCGGCACTAGCGAATGCCAAACGGATCGATCTTTGTCCGCGCGATGTCGTCGGCGCTGCCTTCGCCGTGAGCACGGTCCCCGCGGCGATGACCCACCGGGCCGAACTCTTTGTCCAGAGCTGCGGCGATGGATGAGTCCTCGTTGGCTTCGTCGATGATGTCGTTCGTGTCGGCTGGGCGTTTTGCAGCCGGTGGCCGTTCGACATCACTCACGTTGGCTGACATATCCTCGGTGGCGCGTGAGCCGGCCGGCTCGCCAGCGGCAAACGGGGGCGTGTACGAACCGCCCTTGTCGGCGATGCTGTTCCTGATCGCGATGACGGCGCCAGCGATCACCGCGACGGCTGTCAAAGTACGCAAAGGATGTTTTTTAGCTGACTTGGCCATGTCTCTACCGTAACCGTGGTCGAGCGCCGATGCCGCCGGAGGTCAGGCTCAGGCACGCATGGGACCATGGAATCACCTGATTTCTCTGAGAGGAACTCCCGTGGCCGAAAAAGTCATCGCAACATTGAAAACCAACAAGGGCGACATCGCCATCGAACTGTTCGACAACCAGGCACCCAAGACGGTGGCCAACTTCGTCGGCCTTGCTGATGGCACCAAGGAGTGGAAGAACCCGAAGACCGGAGCGTCTTCGAACGAGCCGTTCTACAACAATCTGGGATTCCACCGCGTTATCGCCAACTTCATGCTCCAGGGTGGTTGCCCGCTGGGCACCGGCACCGGCGGCCCGGGTTATCAATTCGAAGACGAATTCCATCCCGATCTCCAGTTCGATCGCCCCTACCTGCTGGCAATGGCCAACTCGGGCCCGGGCACCAACGGTTCCCAGTTCTTCATCACCTTGGTCCCGACAGATTGGTTGACCCGCAAGCACACGATTTTCGGTGAAGTCACCGACGACTCCAGTCGCGCGGTAGTTGATGCGATCGGCGCGGCGCCCACCGATGGTCGCGACCGGCCACTGGAACCCGTCGTCATCGAAAGCGTCGACATCTCGCGTCAAAGCTAACAATTCACAGAGATAAGCCCGGATGAGCCAGAGCGACGAGCGCTCGCAAGCCACACATTGTTATAAGCACGGCGACCGCGAGGCCTACATTTCGTGCCAACGCTGCGGCCGACCGATCTGCCCGCAGTGCATGAACGAGGCGTCGGTGGGCTTCCAATGCCCCGACTGTGTGGCGGCGGGCGCTCGTGCGGTGCGTTCGCCGCGTACGGTTGCCGGCGGCCTTTTGCCTTCACGTGTCGGTGCCGCAACCATGACGTTGATCGGCATCAACGCGGCGGTCTTCCTCATTACGCTGCTGACCGGCGGCTCGAACTCGACGGTGTTCGAGCAGGGCGCAATGTTGTCGTCGACATCGGTCAATCCATCCGGCGAGGTTTTGACTGGCGTCGCCGACGGTGCCTACTGGCGGTTCATCACCTCGGCATTCTTGCATGAGGGCTTCTTACACATCTTGTTCAACATGTATGCGCTCTACATCTTCGGACCGCTGCTTGAGCAGGCGCTGGGCGTTCGCCGTTTCCTTGCGATGTATGTCACGACTGCGGTGGCAGCGTCGGTGTTCGTCTACTACTTGGCACCGCCCAACGCGCTGACGATCGGTGCCTCGGGCGCGGTTTTTGGTTTATTTGCCGTCGCCTTGTTGATGCTGATCAAGGCCGGGCAGGACGTACGCTTCCTGCTCGTGCTGTTGGCGGTCAATGCCTTGTTGAGCACTCAGGGCAACATCAGTTGGCAGGGTCACCTTGGCGGTTTTCTCTCGGGCGCGGTCATCGGTCTCGCGTTTGCCTATGCACCTCGTGAGCGGCGCACGCTCACTCATGGTGCCGTCTTCGCGGTGATGTGGGTGGCAATCATTGCAACCACGGTGATTCGTACCACGCAACTCTGAGATTCATCCACAGTGTGGATAACCCCTGTGGAGAACTACACGTGTGTAACTTATTCCCACTTCATGGCGAAGCCGACCGCGGCCATGATGAAGCCCATGCCAACGACGAGGTTCCAGCTGCCGAGGTCAGAAATGAGCGGCAGCGTGATGTCGGTGTTGGAAATCGTATAGAAGACCACGATCCAGACAAGGCCGATCACCGCGGAGGCGATCATCGCCGGAGCTGCCCAGCGATTGCCGAGACGCTTGGCCTTCGGTCCGTTGTCCTTCTTTGCCACGGTGTTACCTTTCGTTGCAGGCACCAAAATTGCACGACTCGGATAGCGTAGTCGCACAACGCCGGGTTGCGTACAGGGAGATGGCCATGAGCAAGGGAACGCGCGCCTCGTCGCGCAACCACTGGCCGCTGGTCGTCCTCGTCGTTTGCGCGGCAGCAGGTTATGTTTTTGTGGCCAGCGGGCTCAGCGCCGGTGGGGCCGATCTGCGTCCGGCCGGCGGCGATGTCGCCTCGCTGATAGAAGATCGGTCGCAGCGCGTCAGCGACAAACGCGAACGGGCCCGGGAACTTCGCCTCGAGATCGACAGCCTCACGATAGTCGACGACGCCAAGACCTCAACGAAACAAACCGCAAAGGCACGCAAGCAACGGATCGATAAGCTCGAAGCGCTCACCGGTATGGACTCCGCCGCCGGACCGGGGGTCCGTGTGACTCTCACCGACGCACCGCGCTCGGTTGAAATCCCCGGCCTCGACCCCAACGTGTTGGTGGTCCATCAGCAAGACCTGCAAGCGTTCGTGAATACCCTGTGGGCCGGTGGTGCCGAAGCGATCTCGCTGCAGGGCCAACGTCTCATCTCGACAACCGGCATCAAATGCGTCGGCAACACCGTGGTACTTGAAGGCGTGCCCTATTCGCCGCCCTATGTGATTGAGGCTGTGGGCGAACCGTCGGGGCTTAACTATTCGCTCGGCACGTCGGCGGAGGTCAAAACTTACGCCGACTATGCAGCCAAATACGACCTCGGTCTCAAGATCGAGACCCTCGACCAGGTCGCCGCCGGCGCCTATGCGGGCACCGTCGGACTCAACTTTGCGCGGGCCATCGGTTAGACCGGCGGTGGCACCACTGGCGATGTGGGCGGAGCAGACGGCGACGGCGACGGCGACGGCGCCTCAGTTTTTTTAGGCTTGGCTGAGACAGTCAGGACGACATCGGTGTCGGGAGCGACCTCCTTGCCGGCGGCATAACTTTGCCCGGTCACCGTGCCGGCATCTTCGTCGGCGTTGGAGTCCTTGACCACGGAGACGTTCAGGCCGGCGTCCTTCAACTGTTTTGTTGCTTCCTTTTCGGAAAGCCCGACCACGTCGGGCACCTGAATCAGACCCTGGGAGACGTAGACCGTGACGACGGTGCCCGGATCGACCTCCTTCTGGAAGGCGGGGTCGGTCTTGAGGACCTCATTGCGAGGTCGGTCGCTCTGCTCGGACTTCTTGCGGACCTCGAAGCCCAACTCCTCGAGCTCAGCCTTGGCTTCCTCGTAGGGATTGCCGACCACATAGGGTACGGCAACCTTCTCGGGGCCGGTACTGACGACGAGGTCAACACTGCTGCCCTTTTCTTTCCGATCGTCCGCTGCGGGAGTTTGGTCGCTGACCTCGCCCTTGTCGAATTTCGAACTGGGTTCTTCGGAGGTGCTACCGACTTCGAGTCCCTTCTTTGCCAGCGCATTCTTGGCCACATCGACGGTCATGCCCGTCACATTGGGCACCGTGACCATGACCGGATCCGGTTTCTCATTGGCCTTCCAGATGCCGAAACCGATGGCAGCCAATGCCAGCAGCGCGATGATTGCGATAAGGATGATCTTGTTCCTGTTGTTGCGATCTTCGGGTTCGGCGCGATGCGTCTCGCCGGTGTCGGACGTGGCCGGAGCCGGGAGTGCAGCAGCTGGTATGGCTGCGGTGGCGCCGGACATCGCCTGCGTTGCGTCGGCCATCGCCTGCGTTGCGTCCGGCTCGGCAATAGTGTGGCCGGCGACGGCGCGTTCGATGTCAGTGCGCATTTCCGCCGCGCTTTGATAGCGGTCATCGGTGCGTTTGGCCAGCGACTTGGCCACGATTCGGTCCATGTTTTCATCGACATCAGGATTGAGTGCCGAAGGCGGCCGGGCCTCTTCGCGTACATGTTGGTAGGCCACCGAAACGGGGCTGTCGCCGACGAATGGTGGTCGCCCGGTGAGGAGTTCATACAGCAGACATCCGGTCGAATAGATGTCGCTGCGCGCATCGACGGTCTCGCCGCGAGCCTGCTCGGGTGACAAATATTGTGCGGTGCCGATGACCGCGGCGGTCTGGGTCATGGCCGACGACGTATCGGCGATGGCGCGGGCGATACCAAAGTCCATGACTTTGACCTGACCGGAGGGGGTCAACATGACGTTGGCGGGTTTGATGTCGCGGTGGACGATGCCCGAACGGTGGCTGTAGTCCAGTGCGCTCAGCACATCGGCGGTGATGTCGAGTGCACGCTCGGGAAGGATCTTGCGGCCATCCTGGGTGATCTCGCGCAACGTCTGGCCCTCGACGTATTCCATGACGATGTAGGGCGCATTGTGGCCGTCTTTG